>NZ_JAFCUM010000013.1:0-139373 GCF_049896525.1 Flavobacterium sp. DSR3-2 | reverse complement strand
TTTGTTCGCTGGTTAAGTGGCTCATTATTTACAACTTTGGTCAGGAGCAAATAAAGAACATTTATTCCATTCGAGAGAGAGGGCTTTTTAAAAGTCCTTTCTTTTGAAAAAATGTCTTTGTCTCCCCCCTAAAAGTTGCATTAATTAGTTGAATCTAGTAAAGAATAAATACATCATTTCATAATAAACTTATAACGAGACGTTCAAAAACTTACTAGTGTAAGAATTTAAACTGGTCTTTTACAAAACTGAACTTTATTGACGATACAGTATTCATGGAAATAATTATTTAGATCATTGGTTAAAAAGACGTGAACTTGATTGAAATGATAAACTAAAAATCTGAAGATCTAGGAAAGATTCTTACTATCAAAGCATTCAAGAATTAGGAGAAGAGATCAAAATGTACTACTTCATTATTAAGCAACTTAGAACAAAGCACATCAATAAAATTAAACTCAAAATAGTAAAAAAAAATAAATCGGAACAGAATTAATTCTGTTCCGATTTATTTTTTATCCCGTTAAATCTTTGGCAACTTTACTCTTTTATTAATCATTCATCGAGATTAAAAACTCTTCATTATTCTTCGTCTTTTTGAAACGCTCATTAATGAAATCCATAGCTTCTACCGGATTCATATCCGAAAGGTATTTTCTCATAATCCACATTCTTTGCAATGTTTTTTGATCCAATAACATATCGTCACGTCGTGTACTTGAAGAAGTCAAATCGATTGCTGGGAAAATACGTTTGTTGGCAATTTTTCTATCCAATTGTAATTCCATGTTACCGGTTCCTTTAAATTCTTCGAAAATAACTTCGTCCATTTTTGAACCCGTTTCAGTTAATGCAGTAGCAATAATACTTAATGAACCACCATTTTCAACATTACGGGCAGCTCCAAAGAAACGTTTTGGTTTTTGCAATGCATTGGCATCCACACCACCACTCAATACTTTACCTGAAGCAGGCTGAACTGTATTATATGCTCTGGCCAAACGTGTGATAGAATCTAAAAGAATTACTACATCGTGACCACATTCTACCAATCGCTTTGCTTTTTCCAGAACGATATTTGCGATTTTTACATGCTCTTGCGGTTCTCTGTCAAAAGTGGACGCGATTACTTCTCCACGCACACTTCGTTGCATGTCCGTAACCTCTTCCGGGCGCTCGTCTATCAATAAAACAATCAAATATACTTCAGGGTGATTTGCCGCAATCGCATTGGCAATTTCCTTAAGCAACATCGTTTTACCGGTTTTGGGTTGTGCCACAATCATTCCACGTTGTCCTTTTCCTATTGGTGAAAACAAATCGATTATTCGTGTTGAAATCGTGCTTTGTTTTTCTGCCAACTTGAATTTTTCTGATGGAAAAACGGGCGTTAAATGTTCGAATGAAACTCTGTCACGAACTACTTGAGGATCATGTCCGTTTATTTTTAAAACGCGTACTAATGGGAAAAATTTCTCTCCTTCTTTTGGTGGACGAACCACCCCTTTTACAGTATCTCCGGTTTTAAGACCAAACAATCTGATTTGAGAAGTTGATAAATAAATATCATCTGGCGAAGCCAAATAATTGTAATCTGAAGAACGCAGGAAACCATATCCATCAGGCATCATTTCCAAAACGCCTTCACTTTCTATAATGCCGTCAAATTCAAAATCGGAAGCAGCAAAATTACTTTTCTTATTTTTAAAATTCGGATTTTGATTCCCATTCCCATTTCCGTTTGGATTTGCGATGGTATTTTGTTTGTGTAATTGATTTGGGTTTATCTTCTTTGCAGGAGCAGAAGCAGCTTCTTCTTTATCTTCAATTGCTGTTTCTGATACTAACTCATTCACTGTGTTTGCGTCTTTTACCTCTTCTTTATCCTTTTTTAAAGCAATTTTTTTCTCGTAAGCTGATTTATTGAACTTAATTACCTTACCTACTTTTTTCTCATTTCCTTCAGATTCTTGTTTTGCATCCTGTTCTTCTGTTAAAACAACTTCGGTCGGAAGATTATTTTCATCATTGGCACTCGCTTCTGCAATTTCTTCCGTTTCAAAAAGAGAATTCTTTACCGTTTTTTGAATGGCTGTTTTTTTAACAGGAACGATTCTAACTCTTTTAGGTTTGTCGTCTTCAAGATCGCCTTCCATTTTAGTATCTGGTAAAGCGTCAACATCAGCAACTTGAGAATCCAAAATCTGACTGATTAAAGTATCTTTTTTTACGCCGTTAAATTTTATGGTTTTAGCTGCTTTAGCTATTTCTTGAAGCTCAGAAAGCTTCATTTCTTTTAATGCAGAAATATCAAACATGAATGTTCTATGAGTTTAATTAATTTTTGGAAATAATGTAAAAGATAGGTAGTAAACTTTAAATTGAATCAACCGCAGTATGAAGTGCTTACGGAATTATGATGCAATAATACGAATAAAATTTAATCAGACAATAGTATTTTTAAAAAAGAAAATATATTTTTGTAAAACATATTTAACAAATGATACAGCGAATTCAGACTATTTATTTACTACTTGCTTTTGTAGTTACAGGCATCTTACTATTTTTTATTCCGTTATGGACAATGAGTGATAGTAAGGAGTATTATTTCATGCAAAGCCAAGTATATACGATACTATTAGGATTGAGCACTACTCTGTCTTTGTTAAGTATTGTTTCGTATAAAAAAAGACAAAATCAGTTTGTCATAGGCAGATTGAATATCATATTAAATTTGATTTTATTAGGATTGTTTGTATATCGTTCACTAAATCTATCTGGAGAAACACCTGCTGTTTCGGAGAAAGGTATTGGGATGTTTCTACCTGTAGTTGCTGTCGTGTTATTAGTCTTGGCTAATAAGGCCATCAAAAAGGATGAAGATCTTGTAAAATCTGTGGACAGATTGAGGTAAACCTATAAACTTTAGTTTATTAGTGCGAAGGAAACCCGAATGTAACAGTTCGGGTTTTTTTGTACCGCTATTTTTTATACTTTTTAAATATTTTCTTGACATTTAAAGAAGAATTCGTACATCATCCAACGAAATTGGTTTTAGATACGATATTGCTTATTCATAGAAATAAATAATAATATTAACAACAAAGGTCTAAAAAATAAAGAATCTGTTGTTTTTTTTTATAAATTTGGCAATAACAACTACGATATGTTAAACAAAATACGAATTCATCTTGCTGATGACCATCAAATTCTTATTGATGGAATCAAAACTTTACTACATACCAATCCTAGATTTGAAGTAGTTGGGTTTTCAGTCAACGGAAATAGTGTATTTGAAGAAGTAATCCAAAACAAGTCAGACATCCTTATTTTAGACATTAATATGCCCGAAAAAGATGGAATTGAAGTCATAAAAGAATTTGCTTTAAAAGGTTTTCCCTGTAAGATTATTATTTTATCCAGTCACGACGATTTAAGACTAATCAAAGAAGTAATGAAACTAGGCAGTAGCGGTTACTTGACAAAAAAATGTGCCGGAGAAAATATTGTTGAAGCGATTCAGTCTGTTTATAATGGGGAGGAATATTTTTGTAAAGCTGTTCGAGAGAAAATATTCAACACTGCTACTAAAGATAATCCAAAATTAAACAAATCTTATCTACCAGGAAACTTATCATTGACCGAAAGAGAGCTGGAAATCATCACTTTGATATCACTTGAATTCAGTGGTAAAGAAATTAGCGACCAATTATTTATAAGCGTAAATACGGTGGAAACTCATCGAAAAAATATTATGAAAAAATTGGATGCCAAAAACTCAATAAGTTTGGTAAAATATGCAATCAAACACCAATTGATTAAATCCTAAGTTGGCAATCCAAAATAACATTCACTTCTACGCGATTCCCTCAACAAAGTAACATATCCAAAAAAAATCAAAGTATCTATGTCATACCGACAAATAATTATAGTATTGTTTTTATTACTTAATTTTTCAAGAAATACCCTTTTTGCACAAAAAAATATACCTACAAAAAAAGAAGTTACTTTGGTTTCCAATGAAGCCATACTGATGATGAAAGAAGGCAATTACGAAAAGTCGTTTGTACTTTCAAGACTGGCTTTAGGCAAAGCAATACAACTCAAAGATAACAATCTAATTGCGGGTGCTTACAACACTATTGCTGCAAATTTTGATCAGTTATCTGAATATGACAAAGCTTTTTTCTATTACCATAAAAGCTTAACGTATGCCAACAAAACCGATAACGATGTTTTAAAAAACTGGATCAACAATAATTTAGGTAACATTTATTGTTTTGATAAGAAGCAATATGAAAAAGGAATTTATTACTATAAAAAATCGTTACAATACAGCACCAGAATAAAAGACTCCGCCCAAATAGTGTTTACGAAACTCAATTTGACATGGGCTTATTTTGATATTGGCCGTTATAATGAAGGACTACCCTACCTAAAGTACATCAACAAACACCATAAAAAACATGGCGACATCTCTACTGTTGTTGCACTAAACATGCTTAACGGGATGTATTATAATTATAAAAATGACACTGAAAAAGCACAATTTTTTTTCAAAAATGCGATAGAATTAGGAAATAAAGGAAATGAAAAATCAGACTTATCTTATTCACATCATGAGTATTCTAAGTTTTTATTAAAAAATGGTGATTATAAAAACGCCTACGAAAATCTGTCTCTTTTCAATGATATTACCGAAGAATTAAACAATCAAGAACGACTAAATAAAGCCAATGTTGCCGGAATAAATCTTGAAATTGACGAATATAAAAGAGAAATTGATAAAATAGAAAGCGAGTTTAAAACCAAGGAATATGTTTTATTACAAAAGCAATCCAGAAATAAAAAAATTGTAATTTTAGTGATTCTAATTTTACTATTCGTATTCATCGTTTTTTACATTTCATCAGAAAACGCTAAACTAAAGCAAAAAAACAAACTAAAAGACCTACGAAGTAAAGCTCAGGAAAACAT
Organism: Flavobacterium sp. DSR3-2; assembly: GCF_049896525.1. Classification (NCBI taxonomy): domain Bacteria; kingdom Pseudomonadati; phylum Bacteroidota; class Flavobacteriia; order Flavobacteriales; family Flavobacteriaceae; genus Flavobacterium; species Flavobacterium sp. DSR3-2. The sequence goes on along the minus strand of NZ_JAFCUM010000013.1, from coordinate 134,396 downwards.
GATCAATGCGTCCATAAACGGGCAGGAATTAGAACGAAAAAAAATAGCTTCTTTTCTGCACGATAACATTAGCGCATTGCTTTCCTCGGCAGGATTACATCTTCATGCTCATACGTCTCAAAATCAATCTTCATCGGAAGAAATTATAAAAACCAAAGCCATTCTCGAGGAAGCGCACAATCAAGTTCGGGATTTATCGCACGAATTGATGCCTTCACTTTTGGCAAGATTTGGCTTATTTGATGCATTGGACGATTTATGCGAAAAAAATTCCAATTCGATTCTTCATTTTGATTACTCCAGTTCTGTAGACAGAAAAACGCGTTATGATGAAGATTTCGAAATGAAAATTTATTTCATCATCATGGAACTTCTTAATAACACCTTAAAACACAGCCATGCGCATCAGGCAAAATTAAACATTCATGAAAACAACGATTTTCTGGATATCGATATTATGGATGACGGAAAGGGATTTGAATCCAGTAAATTTGATGTTCTGGAAGGTTTTGGCCTCAACCAAATCAGAGCGAGAATTAATAATCTCAAAGGAACTATTACTATAGATTCCAAATTAGATTCTGGCACAGGCATAAAAATAATGGTACCTATTACGTATCAGAAAAAAATAATCAGACCCGTTTTTCAATCTCAATAATTTCCATCTCCTTGATTTTGTCTCCTTCAATCACAAAACGTAACATCGTGCGTATTTGATGAAAACCACTTTTTCCGGCAGCTCCGGGATTCATGTGTAATAGATTATGCTTTTTATCAAATATGACTTTTAGAATATGCGAATGTCCACAAATAAACAATTTTGGAGGATTCGATTCCATTTCTGCTTTTATATTTGGATTGTACTTCCCCGGATAACCGCCAATATGCGTAATCCAAACATCGACTTCTTCACACATAAATCGGTTGTGCAACGGAAATTCCAGTCTGGCTGTGGCATCGTCAATATTACCATACACACAACGCAATGGTTTTAGCTTTTTTATCGCATCCGTTACAGCCAAATTGCCTATATCGCCGGCATGCCAAACCTCGTCAGCCTGTGCGACATATTTGAAAATCGTATCGTCAATGTGACTGTGCGTATCAGAAAGCAGGAGTATTTTTTTCAAAGTAATTTTTTTAAGAGCAATTTGCTTCGCCAGTTCGCTTCGCTCGTGTCCCGCTATCCGTTTCAATCTTTATTATTTTTAAAGAAAAAATAATAAAGGATTTCCACTGCAAATGTTTACATTCACTGAACTCCTATGAAAATAAAAGTTTAGTGAAGTAATCTGGGCTAGGATTTTGTCGTAAAAATAAACATTCGAATTCTAAATAAAAAATCAAATCGAAACTTAACAAACTTTGCGACTTAGCGACTTCGTGGCAAAAAAATTAATAAGTATCTTTGTAGCTTCAAAAAAATTCACTTGAGATATTTCATCAAATTAGCATACAACGGAACCCATTATCACGGCTGGCAATGCCAACCGAATGCTGCTTCTGTTCAGGAGACGCTAAACAAAGCGTTTTCGGTGTTATTAAACACACCTGTTAATCTTATGGGAGCCGGACGAACGGACACCGGTGTTCATGCTAAAGAGATGTATGCTCATTTTGATTTTGAAAACCTCTTTGACATTTCAAGTTTAGTACACAAACTCAACTCTTACTTGCCAAAAGACATTGTTATTTATGAAATTATTCCGGTTCATAATGAGGCGCATAGTCGTTTTGACGCAACTAAAAGAACCTACGAATACCATATCAATACGTTTAAAGATGTTTTTTCGCAGGAACAAAGTTGGTATTTCCATCAAAAATTAGATATTGATTTGATGAATGAAGCGGCGCAATTACTATTAAATCATATTGATTTTCAATGTTTTTCAAAAGTAAATACGGATGTGAATACGTTTGACTGCACTGTTTTTAAAGCCTATTGGACTCGAGTCACAGGCGAAGATGGCGCAGACAAACAAAAAAACGGTACCTTAATTTTTACCATTTCGGCCAACCGTTTTTTACGGAATATGGTGCGTGCCATAGTGGGAACATTAGTAAACATAGGATTACACAAAATTACGTTGGCTGATTTTACTGCCATTATAGAAAGTAAAAACCGAGATAAAGCGGGTTTTTCGGTTCCGGCACACGGTTTATATTTAACCAAAATAGAATACGATTACATTACGCAATAGCCCTGATAGCAGTGAAAATCCTTTTATGTTTTTTCTTTAAAAACATAAAAGATTGCAACGAATAGCAGGAACAGCTCCAAAAGATATGAAAGCAAAAGCATTTGATACCCGATTATTCAAACGAATATTAAAATTTACCAAACCCTATCAATGGCGTTTTAATGGTGTGATTATTTTCGCCATTTCGCTATCGGTATTTGCGGCATTGCGTCCGTATTTATTGAAACAAACCGTTGATGGTTACATTTCGACCCAAGACCAACAAGGATTATTGATGTATGTAATCCTGATGGGAATCGTACTTTTACTAGAGGTATTTTCTCAATTTTACTTTGTGTATTGGGCGAACTGGCTAGGCCAGGACATCGTAAAAGACATTCGAACAAAATTATTTCGCCATATTTTGAGTTTCCGAATGAAATATTTTGATCACGTTCCTGTGGGCCAACTCGTGACGCGTTCGGTTTCGGATATTGAATCGATTGCCCGAATTTTTAGTCAAGGATTATTTATGATTATCAGTGACTTGATGAAAATGGTTGTAGTACTGGCTTTTATGTTCTACATGAACTGGAAACTGACTTGGATTGTGATTGTGGCAATGCCAATTCTGGTTTTCTTCACGCGAATATTCCAAAAGAAAATGCAAGTCGCTTTCGAGGAAGTGCGTACCCAAATTGCCAATATGAATTCCTTTGTGCAGGAACGCGTAACGGGAATGAAGATTGTCCAACTTTTTAATCGTGAAAAAATTGAGTACGGCAAATTTAAAAGCATCAATGACAAACACAAAAAAGCCTGGATAAAAACCATTCTTTACAACTCCATCTTCTTCCCCATTGCGGATATTATTTCGTCTTTAACACTTGGTTTTATTGTATTGTATGGCGGAATCAAAATATTAAATGGAGATAACTTTACCACTTTTGGCGATTTATTTTCGTACACAATGTTCATCGGAATGTTATTCAATCCGTTGCGTCAAATTGCGGATAAATTCAACGAGATGCAACTGGGAATGATTGCGGCGAATCGTGTTTTTGACATTTTGGATACCGAAGACCAAATTCAGGATACCGGAATTATTGAAGCGCCAATCTTTAAGGGAGACATTGAATTTAAAAAAGTTCATTTCGGGTATATTCCAGATGAAGAAGTGATTAAAGGAATTAATTTACAGGTGAATGCCGGACAAACGATTGCTATTGTAGGATCTACAGGTGCCGGAAAATCAACTATAATTAACTTACTGAATCGTTTTTACGAAATCAACAGCGGTTCCATTTATATTGACAATCATAATATTGAAAATTACTCATTGAGTTCCTTGCGAAAACAAATTGCGGTTGTATTGCAGGATGTTTTCCTTTTTGCAGATACTATTTTCAATAATATCACCTTAAACAATCCTGAGATTAGTCGCGAACAAGTTTTGGCCGCAGCCAAAAAAATTGGCGTACATGACTTCATTATGAGCTTACCGGATAATTATGATTTTGATGTGAAGGAACGCGGCGTTATGTTATCGTCAGGACAACGCCAATTGATTGCTTTTTTGAGAGCGTACGTGAGCAATCCAAGTATTCTAATTTTGGACGAAGCCACGTCATCGATAGACACATATTCTGAAGAATTGATTCAGCGTGCTACTGAAACAATTACAAAAGGCAGAACCTCTATTGTGATTGCGCATCGCTTGGCAACAATTGTTAATGCTGATAAAATTGTGGTCATGGATAAAGGACTGATTGTAGAACAAGGAACGCACCAGGAATTAATCAACCGCGAAAGTGGGTATTACAAGAATTTGTATGATTCACAGTTTTCGGTAGCAAATTAGTTTTTGCTGCAAAGGAAATAGAAGGAACAGAGGAACAAAGGTACCGATAAGCAAAGCTTTCAAGTTTAAAATCAGTGTTAATCCGAGTCATCCACATCCCCTTTTTCAACAATGAAACTAAGAAAGTTAACAGTGAAATCTGTTGAATCTATGCCCATAAATTTCACTTTACTTTTTTACAAAGATGCAGCAGTTAAATAAACAAATCTGGATTTACACTTTTGCAATTTGTTTAAAACAAAAGTATTTTTCTGAAAATTTGTTTGTTTCTTACTTTATTACTTTGAAACTTTCTCAAAACAGAATAAATCCTTAAATTCGCCCAATCAATTAAATAAGAAAAACACACAAATTGAAATGAGTTTTTACGAATTCATTTCACCAATAAAAAACAAATAAAAAACTTTGAAATGAAATACGATATTATAGTTTTAGGAAGTGGTCCAGGTGGTTATGTTACGGCTATTAGAGCATCACAATTAGGCTTTAAAGTAGCCATAATAGAAAAAGAAAACTTAGGCGGAGTATGCTTGAACTGGGGTTGCATCCCTACAAAAGCATTACTAAAATCAGCTCAGGTTTTTGATTATCTAAAACACGCTTCTGATTATGGATTGACTGTTTCATCATTTGACAAAGATTTCCCTGCTGTTGTGCAACGCAGTCGTAATGTAGCTGACGGTATGAGCAAAGGGGTTCAATTCTTGATGAAAAAAAATAAGATTGACGTGATTGATGGTTTTGGAAAACTTAAACCAGGAAAAAAAGTTGATGTTACTGACAAAGAAAATAAAGTTACGGAATACAGTGCGGATCATATCATTGTGGCCACTGGAGCACGTTCTCGTGAGTTACCAAACTTGCCTCAAGATGGTGTAAAAGTAATTGGTTACAGACAAGCAATGACATTAGCAACACAACCAAAATCAATGATTATTGTTGGTTCCGGCGCTATCGGAGTTGAATTTGCACATTTCTACAACTCTATGGGAACTGAAGTTACCATCGTAGAATTTATGCCAAATGTAGTTCCTGTTGAAGACGAAGACATTTCGAAACAAATGGAGCGTTCTATGAAAAAAGCAGGTATTAAAATCATGACAAACTCATCAGTAGAAAGAATTGATACTACCGGAGCTGGTGTTAAAGCATTTGTGAAAACAGCAAAAGGAGAAGAAGTTGTGGAAGCGGAGATTTTACTTTCGGCTGTTGGGATCAAAACCAACATTGAAAATATCGGATTAGAAGAAGTGGGAATTGCTACTGACAAAGATAAAATTTTGGTAAATGCTTATAACCAAACGAACATACCAGGTTATTACGCCATTGGTGATGTTACGCCAGGACAAGCGTTAGCGCACGTAGCTTCGGCTGAAGGAATCAATTGTGTGGAAAAAATTGCAGGACTTCATGTAGAGCCTATCGATTACGGAAACGTACCGGGTTGTACTTATGCAACTCCAGAAATTGCTTCTGTAGGTTTGACTGAAAAACAAGCTAAAGAAAAAGGTTACGAACTGAAAATTGGAAAATTCCCATTCTCAGCTTCAGGAAAAGCGAAAGCTTCCGGAACTCCGGATGGTTTTGTAAAAGTAATTTTTGATGCGAAATATGGCGAATGGTTAGGATGTCACATGATTGGAGCAGGAGTTACTGATATGATTGCTGAGGCGGTTGTGGCACGCAAGCTTGAAACTACAGGACACGAAATCCTAAAATCAATTCACCCACACCCAACAATGAGCGAAGCGGTTATGGAAGCGGTTGCTGATGCGTATGGCGAAGTAATCCATTTGTAAATTAGTTTACAACAATTTAAAAAACCGATTTCAAAATTTCAAATCGGTTTTTTTATATCTAATCTGGAAAATTTATTTTTATTCTATATGTTTTTAATAAATTTACAAATCGTTCTGCCTTAAAATACTTTTTGTAAATTTCCTCTTCTTTAATTATTCTTTCAAAGTTTTCAGAATTCATTCCAAAAATAAAAGATAATTGTAAATTCTTATAAAATTCATTCTCATTATTTAACTCAGCGTATATTTCCGCTAAAGTTCCCAAAGCAAAATAATTTTTGGGATTTAACTCCAAACATTTGTATATGTATTCAAATGCTTTTTCATATTTTTTTAATAATCTATATGTATTTCCAACATCATTATATCCTCCATCGTAATCAGGAAAATATTCAACTACTTTTAATTGAAAATTTAAAGCTATTTCATATTCCATCCTCCTTCTATAAATATTTCCTAAAAATGACAATGTATACGAATCACTTTCATCAATTTTCAAAATATTTTCAAGTATATTTTTTGCTTTATCAGTTTGATTCAATTTATCAAGGCAATAAGCAATATGATATTTATAACTCAAATCATTTTCATCAATTTCAGATGCTTTTATTACATACGAAAGTGCTTCTTCATAATTTTTCAATTCAATAAAAGCAAGAGCAAGTAAATCCATCGCTTCGTGAGAATTTACATTTAACTCAATAGCTTTCTTGAGCTTATCAATTTTCACAGCATTATCTAAAATATTTCTTGCTTCTTCAATTAACAATTCAGACTCTCTTAAAGAATTAAATTTAGATAATTCTTCATTTGTTAAATCTCCTTTAGTTAGTTCTTCAAATAATGTTAAATAATCTTCTTCGATAGGTACGATGTGATTTGAATTAGTTTTTTCTGAAATAAAATTAATTTTAAATTTTTCCTCTTCCTCTAATTCCCTATCCGAATGAATAACAAATACTTTATCTATTAATTCCCCTTCTTTGTTTATTGCTGCTAAAGCTTTTCTAGTTATTCTAATCTCTTTATGCTTTTCACCTGGATTTGGATAATATGGAATTCTTGTTAAAACAAAATATATTTTAGGCAATTTACCCAAAAGATTATTTTCATTATTCATCAAACTTTTAATTATTCTAGCTGTACCAGAAATGTTTTCATCATTATTTGCAGCTAAAGTAACTACACTATCAGCTAACAAAGTCATTGCGATCCCTGAAATATCTGTAATGCCTGTTCTTGAATCTATTAAAATAAAATCTGGATTTAAATCTTGTTTTATTAATTCTTTAAGGTGCAATAATAAGTTAACACCGTTATTCTCCTCCGAATAAAATAAATCTTTCCAATTAATAGAAGATAAATTTTTCCAATATTCATCGCTATAAATATCTCCTGCTGGTATCAATTTTATAGAACCATTAAGAGTTCCTAAATAATTCACATCAGTTACATATTCATTAATGCTTTTAGGGATGAAATTTTTATTTTGAAAATCTGAAATATATTCTACAATTCCTTTATTTATTTCTGACTGATTTATATGCTTATTGAATTTAAGATGTAAACCTGGAGCTTCTAAATCAAAATCAATAATACATACTTTTTTTCCTAAATCAGCCAATCGCATTGCAATATTTGACAATGTTAGCGACCTACCAACTCCGCCTTTATATGAATAAAATGTTATTGTTTTCATTTTTTACGCACACATTTTTACAGTTGTACCCCTGCTTCTTATTTTATTTCGAATTAAATCTGGATTAATCCCTTGAGGAACCAAAAAATCTGATGCTTTAAAATGCCTTTTCTTATGAAAATTAAATGTTGCATCAACATCTACGTCAAGAACAACCACTATTTCCTGTAAACGCTTTAGGCTAATATTGGAATAGTTTTCAGATTCATACTTCTGAACTTGTTGCTCACTTGTTTTAAGTAATTCTGCAAATTGTTTTTGATTATAACCTTTAGCAATTCTACTTTCTATAATACCACAACTTAAATCTTCAAAACCTCTAGAAACATTTGTAATTTCTCCTTTTTTTAATCCTTCATACATTTTCATTTCTTCTTCAAAAATATCTATTTGACTTTGAATAGAATCTATTTGAAGCTTTAATAATAATGGGTTTTTAGAACTACTAGATTCAGATATTACTTTTATTGCGTCTTGAAATTTTTTCAAATTGTTTTTTGTAACACCATATTGTTTTTCGTTTTTTATCATAATTTAAATTTTTAGTCCTATGATACCTTTTGAATTACCATCCCTATCTTGCTGAAAAAAATCGATGTAAGTTTTATCTGGAGGAAACGCTAATTCTTCCGCTGGAAAGAATTCACATCCAAATCTATCTTTTTGTGCCTTTCTTCCGAAAGTAAAATCAAAAAGCACAGGTTCAATACCAAATAAAACATCTAAATCAACTCCATCAGTGTCCCAACACACATCAATATCGCCAGGAATTTCTTTTGAAGTTGAAAAACTACCATCTAAGTATATTGTTTTGCAACCAGCGTTTTTCAAACTTATAATTGCTCGTTCAAGACCTGCAACTAATTGAGTTCTTCTCAAGGAAAAACATAATTTATCCTTAATTTCTTCTATTGTACTCCAATGAACACCAGAAGGTAAAATTCCGTTAGATTGAAAATTTGGTATCAAACAATTAATTAGTTGTGTTTATATATACACAAATATAACGATGTGTTTTAAACAAACAATACAAAGTTTTTGATTTAACATAAATTTAGTTTTGTAAAAGTAATTTTTGATGCCAAATATGGGGAATGGTTAGGATGTCACATGATTGGAGCAGGTGTTACTGATATGATTGCTGAGGCGGTTGTGGCGCGTAAACTTGAAACTACAGGACACGAAATCCTAAAATCAATTCACCCACACCCAACAATGAGCGAAGCGGTTATGGAAGCGGTTGCTGATGCGTATGGCGAAGTAATCCATTTGTAAATCGAGAAAACAATTTAGAGACGCACTGCAATGCACCGCTAGATGATGTTTTAACTAATGAATATAAAATCCGATTTGTGCAAGCAAATCGGATTTTTTTATAGGATTGATACATTGTAAAAATGCAACGCCAAACACAAGAATTATGAAAGTTTTAAACAGAATTACGTAACTAAAATTGCAACGCTTATTCCGTAATTTGGATACGTTAAAATAGTTAGTTAATCGAAATCCATTTTCTTTTTTATAATTATTTAAATAGATGTCTAATGAAAAATATATATCTGAATACCGGTACAATAAATGAAGTTTTTTATGACTTGCAAACTTCTTGTGATGGCGTTTTAAATTCAAACAACAACGAATTTAAATTAGTATTAGATACAGAATTGATTAAGGGAAATATTGATGCGTTGACTTTCATAAATGGTATTACTTCTATCATGGTTAATTTAACATTTTCTGATGATGTAACGCTAAGTATGGAATCATTAAGCACATCTTCAATTGTATTTGCCTATTGCACGGAGGGAACTTTCAAACAGAGCTTTGGTATATCGGGCCACCAATCAACGCTTAGAAAACATCATTCAGCTGTTGTAACCAGCAAGAGAAGTATAAATACTCTATTACATTTTAAAAAAAATACAGCTGTTCAATTTTCGATTATAAAAGTGGAAACCGCTGGCTTAGCAAATACCACCAATGATTCTTTAATTTTGAATTTGAAGAAAACCTTTTTAGACAAACAACAAAATTATAGTTATCAAGGCATTCAAAATTTGAGAATTGCAGAAAAGTTCCATCAGCTTAATGCTGTAACAGAGCAAGGAATGGTGGGGCATATCATGAAAAAAGATATTGTTCTATCTATAGTGGCGATGGAGATTGATGACAATACCGACACCATAATTAAAATGTCGCACGTCATCAAACGCTCGACTTTGCATCAAATCAATGAATTAAAAAAGATATCCGATTTCATTAAACATCACACTTTTGATGCCGTTTACAATAAAGTTATTAGTTCAAAAAACAGAATTTTTATCAAGTAACTTTTAGCGAGATCTCATTAGAGAATTACCACTGTCTTAAAATTTTTTATCATTTCAAAAAGCCACACAATTTATTTTTGATGTTAAAAACATTAAACCGATTGGCAAAAGTCAATCGGTTTTTTACACGGTAGCATTCATAACACAAAGCATCCATTTTGTGGGAATTTAACATATTAACATTTATTTACACAGCAAGGTTATGAACCTATTCAATTCTGCTTTATATTTGTATTTCGAGTCTTTTTTCTCGTTTAATTCTGATTTTATTCTATTATAAATGAGTACTGAAACCAACCGTTTTTCGAATACACTGCATGAAAACCAAAATAAAAATTGGGTAAGAGCCATCGATTCATCTAAAATCATCAATTGGATTGATGATTTATTCAAAATATTATTTCCGGAGAAAGCCTTGGAAACCATCCAAATCGAAATGCTTTTAGACCAAAACAAAGCTAATTTTATTGCTATTTTATCTGAAATTGTGAAAGATAAAACGGCCAATGAAATTCTTGATGATGCCGAAGCTTTTTACACCGGACTCCCGGAATTGTATCATTCGATGCAAAAAGACGCACAAGCTATTCTGGATACGGATCCCGCTGCCGATTGTATTCAGGAAATAATCAATTCTTATCCCGGATTTTTTGCCATAGAGGTCTATCGCATTGCTAATGCAATTGCTTCCCGAACTTCTTGCCTGCTTCCGCGAATTCTTACCGAATATGCGCACAGCAAAACGGGAATCGACATTCATCCCAGTGCTACTATAGACGTTCCTTTTATGATTGATCATGGAACCGGAATCGTCATTGGCGAGACCACAATAATAGGGAAATATGTCAGCATTTATCAAGGAGTAACTTTAGGAGCGTTGCAAGTCGAGAAAAGCATGCAAGAAAAAAAACGCCATCCAACCGTAGAAGATCATGTAATTATTTATGCTAATGCCACTATTTTGGGTGGAAGTACCATTATAGGAAACCACAGTATCGTGGGAGGAAACACGTTTATTACCAAGAGTGTAAATCCGTATTCGTTTGTCATGCAATCCAATAAAAATACTGTTTTGAATCAACAGGAAATAAAAGATATTAATTTTTTCTCCATATAAATATTATGAAATACAACAATATACTCGAAACAATAGGCAACACGCCACACGTAAAAATCAATCGTTTGTTCGGCGCTAACCACAACGTCTGGATCAAATTAGAGCGTACAAATCCCGGAGCCAGCATCAAGGACAGAATCGCTCTTGCTATGATTGAAGATGCAGAAGCTAAAGGATTATTAAAAACGGGAGGAACCATAATTGAAGCCACTTCCGGAAATACAGGAATTGGACTTGCGATGGTTGCGGCCGTAAAAGGCTATAAATTAGTGCTAGTCATGCCAGAATCGATGTCTATAGAAAGACGCCGACTCATGAGCCTATATGGTGCCGAATTTGTATTGACTCCCCGTGAAAAAGGAATGAAAGGCGCACTGGAAAAAGCAAAAGAATTAGTATCCGAAATGCCTAATTCTTGGTCACCGCTTCAATTTGATAATCCTGCCAATATTGAAATTCATAAAACAACCACCGCTCAGGAAATTATAAAAGCATTCCCTGACGGACTGGATTACTTGATAACTGGTGTAGGAACCGGAGGTCACATCACGGGTTGTGCCGAAATACTAAAACAACATTTTCCCAACCTGAAAGTATACGCCGTAGAACCGGAAGCTTCACCTGTTATCAGCGGAGGCGCAGCTGCTCCACACCCTATTCAAGGAATTGGAGCAGGATTTATCCCCACAAACTTACATACCGATTTACTGGACGGAACCATACAAGTAAGCAAAGATGAAGCATTTGCTTATACCCAAAGAGCCGCCAAAGAAGAAGGTATGTTCATAGGAATTTCCTCCGGAGCATCACTGGCGGCAGTAGCCAAAAAGCTTCTCGAAATTCCCGAAAACGCAACAGTGCTAACTTTTTGTTACGACACCGGCGAACATTATTTAAGTATTGAAGGCTTATTTGTATAAACGGAAATCTCCTTTAAACACGAACCGATTTGTGAAAACAAGTCGGTTTTTTTGTGGTGTTTATTTTTATTTTGGGCGTGTCCTCTTGTTGCAGTGCTATTGTATAAATCACTTTATTTGTCTGGCAACAAGGTCAGGCTGTCCGCTTCAATCTTTTATTGCGCTACGCTTCATAAAAGGATTTTCACTACCATCCTTCACGCAATACCGACTAATCAAAAGCTCACACACTTATAAGAACCATCCCACAAATACCAAAGCTCTTTCAATAATTTGTAAATAATTATTTATATATTTGGGAAACATAAAACGAAACAAAACTTTACTAATCTAATTTATAATTGATTAGCAGAAATGGTAAAAAACAAGGAACATAAATTTAAATGACTAAATATCCATTCTCAATAATATTATTTTTTTTTTCGATTTCATCAATGTATTCTCAACATAAAATAAAAGAAATATTTTCAGAAAAATTTGTTCCGTTTGTAGAAATTTATTCCGAAAAAGGAGATTTAATTGGTGTTTCCGATATCAACGGAAATATATCTTTAGAATTAGAAAATAAAATTTACAATTCTAAAGCAACTAATTTAGCTTTTGTAAATAGTTCCTACATAACATCTGAATTAAGTATTGATACATATAAAAACTCACCGATTATATCATTAAACAGAATTTCTATTGAATTAGATGAAGTTGTAATTATGAATCCCAAAACATATAAATATCTGAAATTAAAAGGATATTTTAGAAGTCTTCAAATCAATGAAGATCGACCACATTATTTCATTGATGGAATTGTTGAATTTTACATTTTTACGAAGTCAGATAAAATAAAGATGAGGATACTTTCTAATCGTTCGTTTGAAAATAAATCAATAAAGCAAATAAGCCGTACTAATTATTTTATGGTTGCGGGAGTTCCAATGTTTGATGAATTTACAAGCTTTAAAAATATCAATAATCAGTATAATTTAAAAACAGGAAATAGTTTAAAAACAACTATTTTAGAAAAAGAAACAGATCTTGAAAAAGGAACTATAGCAATTTTAGATAACAATTCAAGCCTGCAATTAGAAATCATTTCTTCATTAAAGCCAAAAATAATAAAGCTTTTCGAAATGGAAACGCATTATAATAATTACACAATTAATGCGATTTATGAAAACAACGATGCCCAAAAAATAGATTTGGAAAATATTATTTATTACAAAGAAATTAGAAGTTATGATGTCAAAAGAAAACAAAAAGACAAATTTCAAAAAGTAGAAGCCACACACGAATTTTATTTACTTGAAAAAGAGTATCTGAATGAATTAAAATCAAAGCAATTTGATAATTTTTACTCTTTTAAAAGACCGAGTATATTTGAAGATAAATATTGGGAGAAAGTAGATAACAAATATTTTCAACCTTTGCCAAAGTTAATTGAAAAATATATTGAAGAGAACTCAAAGCTCATTGAAAAAAGCAAATTAAGTTCTCATTAGTCAACAACCGTTTGATAATATGTGGAATGAAGCTTAAATACCTGCATTTCAAGTATCTTTAACATTAAATCAGGTTCGAAAACGATAATTAAAACAAGTGAATTTGCGAAAATTTAACTAAATAGAAAAATAAAAATTAATCAAAAAAAAATTAAACAATGAAAAGTGAATGGATTGCAAAATATGAAGAAACCGACATTAAAATAATTAACAATTGGTTTAGTGGAGAAAAACTTTATGTAAATAATGAACTGCAAGATGAACAACTAAGTTTTATTACACCCAGTAATTTGACTGGTAATCTAATTAATAAACAAGGAGTAAAGTTGAATATTAAAACAAATATTTCAGGTTTTTTTACAGTAAGTTGCAGATTATTTATTGACAATAAAAAAGTAGAATTAAAACAAACTAAATAGATCATGAACAACTGAATCAAAAGTTGATTGAAATAAACATCTAAGTAAAGTGTTCTTCTGGAGAATAATTCTGCTCTTGAAAGCACTAATAAATCACGATCGTTAGCGCAACTCATATTGTAAAACTTAAAACTAACTAAACATGAAAAAATTCAAATTCTTCCTCCCTATTTTTATGATGGTTTTTGTTTCTTGCTCAACAGATAACTCAACAACAAATATTAATGAAAAAATTATCGGTTTCTGGAATTTAACAAATATCACGCAGAAGAAAAATAATGAACTAAAAGTTTTACAAAATGAAAATTCTACATTTGAGTTTAAATCAAATAGTGTCAATATTAATAGAAATACCTATTTAAACGAAACTGGTAACTATTCATACATAATTAGTATTGAAAATTATTTTAACCCTGATTTATTAGAACCAAAAAACAATGTTTTAAAAATCGGAAATAATAAGTTCGTTGTAGAGATAGATTATGACGGTCAAAATATGATTTTAACTAATTATTCAGACGGACGAATTATCTATTATTTATCCAAATAAAAATTTGACAATAGCCAGAGTTTCGTTAAATACTGTAAACGAACAATGCAACCTATATTTAACGAACAATAATCGCATTGCAAAAATTACCACACTAATAAAATATGAAAAATTCACTAGTATTATTTACAATCTTCTTTTTAAGTTGCTCACCAAATAAGGAAGAAGAAATTCTGATTTTGGAGCAAAAACCTGCCAATAAAGTAGAATTAAAAATTAATGGAGAGAAAATTACTGATGAAATAATCGATGTTAGTTCTTTTTATATCTGCGATGAAAAAATAAATGTAAGTGTAAAGTCAAAAAAAGGTACTGTTACCTCTGAATTATTCACCATTGAAATATTACGAAATGGAGAATTATCTTATGCGAAATTTGTTAACAAAAAATCTTTTTCTAATGAGGAATTTTCAACGCCTGATTATATACCATCTTCAACTATTCGTATTGAAGAATTTGAATTCGTTGCGAATAAGAAGCTGAAAATTAAATTTGGTGGCACTTTATTAAAAAGAATTTACAATTTAAAAAGCAATTCCGAATCCATAGAAATAAATGGCATTATTGAAATTAATGAATTTGGAAAGAGCACTTGTAATACTTTTAATGATTACATAAAATTAAATGATCAAATCAAATTTTCTGATATAACTAGAACTGAACAAGAATCTTCGGCAAATTTATCAGTTAGGTATGAATCAAATTCTTTAAATGGATACAACATTCAATTCAAAAACTTCACAAAATTCCTGACCAAGATGCCACTTGGCACTTATTATTTCGACGATTTAAGTAACACCGAAAAACTAGAATTTAGAAAATACATTGGAATTCCAAAATGTTTTGGCACGCACACCATCATAGCTGAAGACTGGAAATTATCTTCAACAAATGGAAGTTTTACAATTGTTGAAAAAACAATGATTGATGGCCGTTTAGTCGTAAAACTTAAGTTAAATTTCACAGCAACTTACAACGGAATTGAAGAATATAATTTCACAAATGCAGCATTTGAAACAACATTGTAAAAAAATATCTGTAAAAATAAAAGTGTAACAACTTAATTAGCAACGATAAATAAATTCTTGTTGAACGGAACAGATTTTAAGTACTTTAATAATATGGCACTTTTGCGATGTTTTTCAACTTAGATTTTTCATGTTTTTTTTCACATCTGAACTTTCTTCATCCATTCTATATTGTTAAAATTACTGCAAGCATTACTTCAAAAGAACCGATACTTTTTTATTTGTTAAATTTATTAAAAAAATAATAAAAATGTGTATATTTGAGTATCTTAATTTAATTTAAACTTAAAACATTGATTATGAAATTAGTAACAACAATTAGTGCATTTGTATTAATAGGAGTAATCGCTACTTCTTGTGGAAAGAAAAAACAAGCTGATACAACAGAAATGGCTGATACAACAGTCGTGGCAGTAGACACAATGGCCGTTGCTGAAACACCAAACATTGTAGGTGTAGCTTCAGGAAATACTGAGTTCTCAACGCTTGTTACAGCAGTAAAAGCAGCGGGATTAGTAGAAACATTAAGTGGGGATGGTCCTTTTACCGTTTTTGCACCGAATAATGCAGCATTTAATAAGCTTCCTGCAGGAACTTTAGATAGTTTATTGAAACCAGAAAGTCTTGATAAACTGAAAGCAATTTTAACGTATCATGTTGTTTCTGGAAAATTTGATGCTGCAACAGTAACTGATGCAATCAACAAAAATAACGGAAAATATACCGTTACAACTGTTCAAGGTGGCACAATAGTTTTAAGCTTGAAAGACGGAAATGTGATGTTGACAGATGCTAAAGGCGGAACTGCAACAGTCGTCCTTGCTGATGTAGCTGCATCTAACGGTATCATTCATGCAATTGATACTGTAGTTATGCCTAAATAAGGTTCTCAACTTATTCTTTTACAAACCGTTGCAACAATGCAGCGGTTTTTTTATGCGATTTCACAAACAAATAATAGTCCTTTTTTTGTTACAAACTAATGCTTTGACTAACTTAGAAACGGAAACATATTTAACTATAATTTCAAACATCAATCATTTGTTGCGAATGTGCGTTTTAAAACAAAAGTTACAGTACCCGAATGCAAGAAAAAGTCAAACACAAATTATACTGTTTTTTTTAAAAATCAAATAAGAATTCGTGGCTGAAATAATAAATTGGTAATCCGCTAGATTCTTATAATTTAAAAAATTATTTCGAAAATTAAAGAATTAAGCTAAATACATATTATGAAATACTTTACTATTTTACTTCTGCTTTCCGCGATCCTAATCGGTTGCAAAAACAAAGACAATAATTCATCACTGAGTCCAGTAACCAATGATACGCAAACCACAGTTACCATTGTTAAAGAAAGCAAGGAAAAGATTCCAGATAATGCAGCAACTGTTGAAACTAAAAGCACTCACGGATTGATTCTGACCTCTAATGCGTTGCAAGTTGTAAATAAAAATACTGGTTCAACCTCTGAAATTCCTTTTGGCAAACCATTGGACCAAATGATTGAAGTCGTAAATAACGTTCTCCAATCCAAACCAAAATCTATGGGAGTAAATAGTGAATGCGGAGCCGGACCTTTAAATATGGCAACATGGAATAATGGCTTAACAATAGTATTTGTGAAAAAAGAATCTAAATCAAAAACAGCAGAAACCGAATGGTACTTTGCGGGTTGGTTCCTGAGCGGTAATATAGCGAATATTCCAAAGATTGCTACAATGGCAGGAATTAGCATTGGATCAACTAGGGCTGAAATGGAAAGTGCGTATGTGATCAAGGTTTCCAAAACCAGTTTAGGACACGAATTTTCGACTTCATCGGGATTATTTGGTATTTTTGATGGGCCAGATAAACAAGCAAAGATTACAAATTTATGGAGTGGTGTTAGTTGTAATTTTAGATAAGTTAAATACGGTTCAACAGATGAATTTAGAAACTTAAAATTATAAATAATAGTAGTCTAAAATAAAATTTATTTACAATAAAATAAAATTTACATTAACAGTGACTATTTTTTTTACGTAAAGTCCTTTTAAAAAATAATATAATCTATAACCATTAACCACATTAATACTATGGAACGAAAATTATCCTTTTTTCTGCTTTTGATGATACCATTTTTAGCATACAGCCAAAAAACTGACGAATCGGCCAAAATTATCAGCCTTTTAGAAAAAGAATCTGAAACATGGCGCGCTGGAGACGGGAAAGGACATGCCGAATGCTGGCACATTCAACCGTACAGCCGCATCTTGATTTCAACGGCAACCGGAACAACAATCGATGTCCCTCCCGCCTTAATGACAAATACTGACACAAAAAACATGGGCAACGGCGGTTCTTCCGTAAATACAAATTACAAAATGAGCATCAACAAAAATAATGCATGGGTAAGCCATAACGAAGTATCAACGGCTAAAGACGGTACAAAAAGCTACTCTTATGAAATTAGAATATTAGAGAAAATTAAAGGAAAGTGGAAATTAGTAGGACAGTCCATTCATGTTTACAAATCAGAATAATTTATTTTTAACTAATTGAGTAAAGTTACTCATCATTAAGAATTTCAGAAAAAACATAAAAACAAACGCATTTTGACGTCGCTCAGTGCAAACTCCGCAAACGGAAAAAGGATTAATAAAGCCTAATTTTTGAGTTTACGAAGCTTCGATTTACGATAATAAAACGAAATGTCTCAATAGAAATATCCAAAACTGTGTCATTATGTAGAAAAAAAAAAAACTACTCCAATTCTTATTTTTGTAGCAAAAGTCGTTTTATTCTCACCGACAATTCATTCGGACTGAAAGGCTTTGTTATAAAATCATCTGCTCCCAATTTAAAAGCCTGCAGAACTGTTTTTTCCAATCCCACAGCCGAAAGTATAATGATTGGGATATTTAGTTTGAGTTCTATTTTTACTTTATTTACGATATCCAATCCCGATATGAATGGCATCATAATGTCGGAAATGATTAAATCAGGATTTTCTGCAACTATTTTGTCTAAAGCAACTTGTCCGTTTGGACATAAAATCACATGATATCCTTCTTTTACCAATCTGAATTCCATGGTTTTCAACATCATTTCATCATCCTCGGCAATTAATATTTTCTTCATACAAAATTTTTCTACGTTTATAGTTTAAACGATTTTAGTTATTATTTAATTCTCCATTATTAGCAAATATTTCTAATTAAGCTTTTGGTACTACCTAATAAAAATACACTTTTTACAATAATAATATAAAGTTCACTTAAGAAATTTAATATTCCTCCACCAACTCTAGTTCTTTGATGGCTAATTGACAAATTTCATTTAAATGAATAACTTCCTCTTTTCTTTTTAGTCCCAAAGGATTTATTTCAAGTTCTTTTTCAATACTATTTACACTTTCAGAAGCCTTGATTATACCCAATAAACTGATGGAAGATTTTAGTTTATGAATTTCTTCTTTTAAAGTTTTGATATCATCATTTTTGTTCGATTCAATGATTAAAGCCATAGTTTGAGGCGTTTTTTCTAAAAAAATGGAAACCATATCTTTTATGAAAGTGTCATCTCCATCTGCGAAATCCTTTAAATATTTGAAATTAACGAGTTTTTCCATTGTCATTTCTTGTGTTGTTAAATCGGGAGGTAGTATCAAATTCCCTTTATTTTCAATCAAATTCAGATGTAATTTCTCCAATAACACATTAAAATCATACGGTTTCGACAAGTAATCGTTCATTCCGTTATGCAAACATCTTTTCTCTTCTTCTACTGTAGCGTGGGCAGTCAAGGCGATAATAGGAATCATAGATTTATCCCCCATTTTGGTTCGAATGAAACGTGTCAGCTCATTTCCATCCATTTCCGGCATTTGGATGTCCATCAAAATAATATCATAATCATTATTCGTTATCTTTTCAATCGCAATTTTTCCATTAGCGGCGATATCAATTTCTTTGTTCCATTTTCCAAAAACTTTCATTGCAAGAAGCTGATTCAATTCATTATCCTCCACTAAAAGTATTTTTTTGTCTTTTAAAAAATCGGGAGCGATTGCTGTATTTTTTAATTTAGTGTTGCTGGCAGTTCCTTTCTGAGTCTTTTTAAATTTTAATGAAAAAGAGAATTCACTTCCTTTAGAAACAACACTTTCAACAGTAATCTTTCCGCCCTGCAACTCAACTAGTTTTCGAGTAATAGTAAGACCAAGTCCGGTTCCTCCATATTTTCTGGTTGTTTCGTTCGAAGCCTGGTTAAAACTTTCAAATATAGAATCGATTTTATCTTCCTGAATACCAATTCCGGTGTCGATTACTGAAAATTTGATTAGCGAATCTGATTCGGTTTCCAGCATTTTAGTAACTACCATTTCCACATATCCTTTTTCGGTAAATTTTAATGCATTCCCAACCAGATTCATTAAAATTTGAGACAGTTTTGTAGGATCTCCAATTAAATTATCATTTATATTCGGATCAATATTGGATAACAATTTTATTTTTTTCTCTTTTGCATTTAAAAATAGCAACTCAATCACATAATTGACTGTTTTTGACAAAGAAAAATTTACGGCTTCAAAAGTCATTTTATTAGCTTCAATTTTCGAGAAGTCAAGAATATCATTGATAATAAACATCAAATTATGACTGGCTTTTTTTATCGCTTCCACACTCTGTTTCTGGTCATTGTCTAAATTTGTACTTTCGAGAATTCTGGCAAATCCTATGATTCCATTCATCGGGGTCCGAATTTCATGACTCATATTAGTAAGAAACTGTTCTTTTATAACGACCGCATTTTCCGCTAATTCTTTTGCTTTTATTAATTCTGCTTCCGTACGTTTTTGTTCACTGATATCTTGAATGGTTCCCAAAATTTTACAAGGTTTACCATTTCCGTCATTCAAACACTTGATGAATACATTGATATATTTTAACGTCCCTTTTTTACTGGTGATGCTGTGCTGGAACTGTACCTCTGCATTTGTATTTTTGACATGATCAAGATTATTTTCATAAAGAGCTAGATCTTTGGCATCAGTAAAAAATGATTTAAAAAAATCAACAGAAGCAATCGCCTGATTTTCTACTTCAAAAATAGTAAAGAATCCATCTGAAAAATAGGCTTCATTGTTGCTTAAATTGATTTCCCAACTTCCTATTTTAGCCAGCTTTTGTGCTTCCAATAATCGGTTAGCATTTACCTTTAAAGCTAATTCTGTATCTTTTCGGAGTTTTATACTGTCATGTAAATTAATGGCATTTCTGATACTTTGGGAAATTCCATCAGGAGTCAATAAGGTTTTCGGAATATAATCCGAAGCACCGCTTAATATCGCCTGGCTGGCAATTTTTTCGTCTCCTTGTGAGGTTACAAAAATGATCGGGGTTTCAATTCCGGACTCTCTTACTTTTTTCAAAAAAGAAATTCCATCCGTATCCGGCATCATATAATCTAAAAAAATTAAGTCATACTTCAATGATTGAATCTTTTCTATACCTTCATCTGCTGAAAACACACTGTCTACCTCAGCAATAATTCCGGATTTAGATATGGAACGGCTGATGGTAATGGAATCGATTTTGTCATCATCGATTATTAATATTTTTAATACGACGGCCATAGGGTGCTATTATTTTTGATTGGAAAATTCAATGATATTCCAATAGTCATTCAATACCGAGAAAAAATGATTTAATTGTTCCCTTTCGAATGAGAGCGGAATGTATCCGGCAATATTTAAGTCTAAAGCTGCTGTTTTATTTTTACCGTGCTCTGAGTCCGTAATTACGAACACCAAAATCGATTTTAAATGCGGATGATTCCGTATTGAATTTAATAAATTTATTCCTTTGTTCTTTGTTCTATTCACATCAATCAGTAAAATTTTAGGAACAGGTGTCAGTTTATGGGTGCCATTTAACATTAACCATGCCTCATTTTCGTTTTTTGCTGAAAATAAAGTATGTTTAATATTGACCACTGAAAAGGACTTTTTAATATTTTCAATAGTGGTTTTCCTATTATCAACCAGCAAGATGTTTGTGTGTCCCAAAATCAATACAAATTAGATAAATTACATTTCACATAACTGCCAGAAATTTTTTAGCGTTGCGACTGAGGTCAGAAATTTTTCAAAAGAAAGCGGTTTAAGAATGTAACCGGCAACGTTCAAATTATACGCATTGATCTTGTCACTATCTTCGTTTGAAGTGGTCAGGACAAAAACCGAAATATTTTTAAGCTTCTCATTTTCCCTTATAATTTTAAGAAATTCGATTCCATTCATTTTTGGCATATTAATATCCAAAATAATGATTTTAGGCAAAGGAATAATTTTGTCATCCAGCATTTCGAGTGCTTCCACTCCATTTCCGGCTACAAAAAGCGGATTCATAATCTTGTTTTTAGAAAATGCTCTTTTTACATTCATTACATCTATCTCATCGTCTTCGACTAATAAAATATTTACCAATTTTTGGTTCATAATTTTAATTTTTTAATGTTATTATTTTGGGCCAATTTATTGTAAAAACCGAACCGCTGTCTACACCAGGAGAATATTCTATTTTCCCTCCCACTAATTTCATGATTTTATAACTGATAGCTAATCCTGCTCCAGTTGTATCCACAATATCTTTAGAATTAACGGTGGAGAAAATAGAGAAAATTTTATGAATGACCTGTTCTGGTATTCCGGGTCCGTTATCGCTTATTTTTATTTCGTAATCATTGTCATTTTCTACGATGCCAATGAATACCTTCCTATTTTTTTCATGATGAAAGCGAACGGCATTATCAAGGACACTCATTACTACTTTTTGCATTTTCACACCTAAAGTAACACAATTTTCATTAACGATATTAGCCTTATAATGAAAGTCGACATTTAATTCACGGTCAAATAAATCAATACAATTCGCAATCATTTTAGGAATATTTAATTCGTAAAATTCTAATTCTGTTCTGTCAACACGGGAAAGTTCCAGCAATGCATTCATCATATTTTCAAGGCGGTATACTCTGTTTTTCAATAATCCTAAGTTAGTCAAAACGTCTTGATTTACAACACTTCGTAAATCTTCCTCAATCCAGGTTGTTATATTTGTTATTGCTCTCATTGGCGACTTAATATCGTGTGAGACGATATAAATAAACTCTTCAAATTCTTTTTTAAGAGCTACCAATTCTTCTTGGCACTTCTTTTCATATTCCTCCATTTGTATTTATTTTGGTACGGTGAAAATGAAACTACACCCTTTATTTTGTTCGGATTCAATATAAATTGTTCCTCCTTTTTCTTCAATAATTTTCTTGACAATAGACAATCCTATTCCGGTGCTCTCTTTAACATCGCGTGCCTCAATAGTTTGAAAAACTTTAAATACTTTTTTATGATATTCTTCCGCAATTCCGGGACCATTATCTTTGATACTAAATTGGTGAAAACCAGATACCGATTGATAATGACATTCAATTTTCCCCAAAGCTTTATTATTGTGTTTTACTGCATTGCTAATCAAGTTACTAAACACCTGTTGCAGCAATATTCGTTCAGATACAATAATCGGAAAGTTGTCGTCAACTGCGATTTCGAAACCTTCAGCCGGAACTATCGAATCAATCACCTGGCTTAGCATCAGTTTCAAATCAATGGTTTCTTTCTCAATTTCAACCCGACCAATACGGGAATATTCTAAAACTCCGTTAATCAAGTTTTCCATTCGTAACACACGGCCGCGCAATAAATCAAAGTTTGCGCTTGCCTCTTTTGGCATATCCGGCATATCTTCAACAATCCATTCCGAAAGATTATTTATTGCCCTGAGCGGAGCTTTCAAATCATGAGAAACTACGTAAGCAAACTGATCGAGTTCTTTATTCTTCTTTTCAAGATTCAGCAACGCATAATTTAGATTTTCCTCTGCGTTTTTTTGATCCGTTATATCCGTACTTATTGAAATATATTGATAGGGTTTATTTTTTTCATCCAAAAAAGGAACGATTGTGGCTTTCTCCCAGTAGTACGAACCGTCTTTGGCTAAATTGCGTATTTCCCCTTTCCAAATAGTATCCTTAACAATGGTTCGCAATGTGGTTTTAGTCGATTCTTTAGGAAAATGCCCAGTTATACTGCGCTGATCTTTGCCTATAAGTTCGTTCTTGTAATATTTAGAAATAGTACAGAAATTATCGTTCACGTACGTAAGCAGTCCTGATTGATCTGAAATAGATACAATTGCGGATTCATCAAGAGCCGATCGGATGTCTTGTATTTCTTTCGATTTTTGAATGATTTTTTGTTCGGCGATCGTTATCGCGGTGATGTCCTGAACAATACCTTTTAATACGGTCGACTCGCCATTTTCATTTTTAAAAGGCTGACCAATCTCTAATATATGTTTAACTCGTTGATCCGGAAATACTATTCGGTATTTGATTTTGAAATCTTTTCCAGTTTTGTTCACATTTTCACTGACTTTATCCAGCTTTGCTAAATCATCCTTATGAATTCTGCTTCTGTATGCTTTATACAATTGATCCGTAGGCAACTTGTCAATTTCAAAAATACGATAATGACCTTCCGACCAAATTAGGTCATTAGTAACCAAATCAAATTTCCAGCTGCCAATTTTTGCAATACTTTGCGATTCATCCAGTAATCTGTTCCCATCAATTAAGCTTTGTTCTGCTTCTTTCTCTTTTGTCATATTTCGGGCAATACAATATAGATTTCCAGTAGCAGGATCTGGAGAAGTATTCCAGCTCAAGACAACATATTTCCCGTTTTTACATCTATACCTGTTCTCAAAGCTAATGGTCAATTCCCCTTTAGAAAGTTTTTCAACTTCGTGGTACGTGGAAGCCAAATCATCGGGATGAACAAAGTTGACAAAAGGACTTCCTTCCAGTTCTTCTTTGGAATACCCTAAAACAGCTGTAAATGCTGGATTTACTTTATAAAATAATCCATCTACATTTGCAATACAAACCAAATCTTTAGAGAGGTTTATAAAATTTTGCAACTCTCTCTGTGATTTATTAAGGTCTATATTTTTCTTCCGCGAATTTAGTAGCAAAACAACCTGATCGGCCAATAATTGCAATGCGTTTTTTTGTTCTTCAGTAAGCATTTTGGGTTTTGTATCCATAACACAAAGTGATCCTAAATTAAAACCATTTGCATCCTGAAGAGGTGCTCCAGCATAAAATCGGATATTGGGAGCTCCCGTTACGAAAGGATTATCAGCAAATATTTCATTTTCCAAAGCGTCACTTACCTCGAAAACACCATCACCCATGATGGTATATTGGCAAAAAGAATCGTCTCTGGAACTTTCGATAACATCTATTCCAACGGTAGATTTAAGCCACTGCCGTTCATTATCAATTAAACTTACAAGTGCGATGGGAGTTTCACAAATGTAGGAAGCAAGCTGGGTGATGGAATTATATTCTTTTTCTGGTAATGAATCTAGTACCGAATATTCTTTCAGAGCTTTCAGTCTTTCTAATTCATTCTCCGGTTTTGGATGTATTTTCATCAATATGAGACTTTTCTTTAATGGTACTAATAAAAATTAATAATTTCTGGCGGTTGCATTATTGTTTTTTTCAATGTTCACAAACAACCTTTCCATACTTTTATCACAGTAGTAATATGTTTCATTACAAAAATAAAATTAATTTTGAATTAAACAGAAAATTCACAACATAAAATTACGTCCTATCGTAAAGATTAAACTACGGTTTAAAATCCAAATGATAAAGCATCACAAGTACTTGAATGGCAAATTAAAAACCAATTGAAATAAAAATTATCCGTTCTTTATACTAACTTCTTATTAAAAAAACGTCCCTCAATCACCGCCTCTTGCCAAAAATAATAATATTTGAAAAGTACCTAGTAAAAGACACATTATTATGATTTACAACAACTTAAACACAAAATAAATACCATTTTTAAAGATTAGAAAAAATATTTTATTAATTTTACAGTATTAATTTTAGCAAGAAGAATATCCTACTTCTTGTTTCTTTCAACGTAAAAATGTCCTGTGAAATTTAAACCTACCGCCAAATTTCAAAATTTATAATCGGATTAATTTAGAGCCCCTTCCTATTTTTTAATACTATTATTTTAATAGCCTCCAAAGAAAGCTTGTTTTTATTTAAAAAAAAATGAAATGGAAAAGTACAAACACATCCTGTTTTTCAATCAAATTGGTATTGAATCCCTTAGCAAAGTTGGAGGCAAAAACGCTTCTCTTGGCGAAATGTACAATCAGCTAAATCCAATTGGCATTGCCATTCCAAACGGATTTGCAGTTACCGCCGAAGCATACCGATTATTCCGCAAAGAAAACAATCTGGAACAGCCGCTTCAAGAGTTGTTGATGTCACTGGATACTAAAGACTATTCAAATCTTTCTTCCATTGGAGAAAAAGCCAGAAATCTTATTTTATCAGCCACCATTCCGGAGGAAACTCTTGCTGAAATTGAGGTCGCTTACCAATCGCTTGGCGAACAATGCGGCACAAGCAATCTAGATGTGGCGGTTCGAAGCAGCGCTACTTCGGAGGATTTACCGACCGCCAGTTTTGCCGGAAGAATGGAGTCATTTTTGAATATTAACGGAACACAACAATTGCTCGAAGCCATTCGCCGGTGCTATGCATCTTTATTTACAGACCGCGCCATAAAATACCGTTATGATATGGATTTTGCCAAATTAGACATTGCAATTTCCGTTGGTGTGCAACAAATGGTGCGGAGTGATAAAGCATCTTCAGGAGTTGCCTTTACCATAGATCCAGACAGTGGATTCCAAAATACTGTTATTATAAATGGATGCTGGGGATTGGGTGAAAATATTGTTCAGGGAACCGTCACGCCAGATGAATGGATGATTTTTAAGCCTACTTTAGAAAACCCGGATCTAAATCCAATGCTGAAAAAACAATGTGGCAGAAAAGAGTTCACGATGATTTATTCCGATACATCAAAAAGTAGCTCAGCAGAAAACACAATTGTAAATACCGAAACGACTTTGGAAAAACAAAACCAATTTTCCTTAATCGATGAAGAAGTCATCCAACTATCCCGATGGTGCGTTAAAATTGAAAAACATTATCAGAAACCAATGGATATTGAATGGGCGAAAGACGGTTTGAACAACCAATTGTTCATTGTTCAGGCACGCCCGGAAACCGTTCACGGAAAAAAAAATAAGCAGGTTCGGGAGATATACACATTGAAAGAAAAAAGCACGCTTCTGACTAAAGGAATAGCTCTTGGCGATAAGATTGCTTCGGGTAAAGCCCGAATTCTGAACAATCCGCAAGAAGGTGCTTTGTTGCAAAACGGAGAGATTATAGTCACTGATTTGACTAATCCGGACTGGGATCCCATTATGAAAAGAGCTTCGGCGATTATCACCAACAAAGGCGGACGCACCAGCCATGCGGCCATTGTCGCCCGCGAATTGGGAACGGTTGCGGTGGTGGGTTGTGGAGATGCAACCGCAACAATACAAAACGGGCAGGAAATCACAGTGTCCTGTTCCGAGGGCAAAGTAGGCAATATTTATGACGGGAAATTGAAATGGGAAATAACAGAACAGGATTTCAGTAAACTTGAAATGCCTAAAACAGATCCGATGCTAATTCTTGCTGATCCAGAAAGAGCCTTTGAATTAAGCTATTATCCCAATCAGGGTGTGGGTTTAATGCGGATGGAATTTGCGATTTCGAATACCATCAAAATTCATCCTTTGGCGTTGTGCGAACCTGAAAAAATACAGGATGAGGATGTAAAATTGGAAATAGCGGCATTGACAATCGGCTATGAAGATCCTAAAAAATATTTCGTTGACAAACTCGCCGAAGCAGTAGCTATTGTGGCCGCTGCTTTCTTTCCAAAAGAGGTTATTGTGCGTATGAGTGATTTTAAAAGCAACGAATACGCCAACCTCATCGGAGGGAAATATTTTGAGCCTGATGAAGAAAATCCAATGATTGGCTTTCGGGGCGCATCGCGTTATTATAGTGATTTCTATCGAAAAGGTTTTGCCTTGGAGTGCGAGGCGATGAAAAAAGTACGTAACGAAATGGGACTTCACAATGTAAAACTGATGATTCCATTTTGCCGCACGGTCGAAGAAGGTGAACGTGTATTGGCCGAAATGGCTAAAAATGGTTTGATACAAGGCATCAACGGATTGCAAGTTTATGTTATGATTGAAATCCCAAGCAATGTATTGATGGCGGATGATTTTGCAAAACTCTTTGATGGTTTTTCTATTGGTTCCAATGATTTAACCCAACTCACTCTGGGGCTGGATCGCGATTCGGCATTAGTGAGTTACTTGTTCAGCGAAGAAAATTCTGCTGTCAAAGCGTTAATAAAAGAGACCATAAGAGTGGCGAAGCGTTATGAAATAAAAGTGGGGCTATGCGGACAAGCACCGAGCGACATCCCTGAATTCGCCACGTTTTTAGTAAATGAAGGCATTGACAGTATCTCTTTTAACCCAGATGCTTTGATAAAAGGAATCGAAAATATTTTGGAAGCAGAACAAAAAACAAAAAGAAAAATCATAGTCTAAAAAAACCAAATCATGGAAACAATATTTAAGAACAAAGTAGCATTAGTGACAGGTGGTCGCTCGGGAATTGGTAGAGGCACTGCACTTGCTTTCGCCAAAAAAAGAGCCAAAGTAGCCGTGGCAGACTGGAAAGAAAATGATAAAATGGTAGACCTGATCAAAGAATTAGGCAGTAAAGCCATTTTTCTTGAATGGGACGTCTCAAAAACCGATGAAGGGACAGCAATGGTTGCACAAACGATTGCCGCATTTGGCCGATTGGATTATGCGTTCAACAATGCCGGAATCGAGGGTGCGACTGCTTCTACCCAAGATTGATCTGAGGAAAATTGGGGTAAAATTATTGGCCTAAATCTAAAAGCTATTTGGCTCTGCGTTAAATATTAAATTCCCGAAATACGCGAACAAGTCAAAGGGGCAATTATCAACTGTGCCTCTGTAGCCGGAACGGTTTGTTTTGCAGAAATACTGACTTCTGTGGCTTATAAACATGGCATTGCAAGACTTACAAAAACGACTGCTTTATAATGTGTTATTCAAAGAATCTGAGTAAATGTTATGTGTCCTGGCGTTATTCAAAGACCAATAATTGCTTGACTGACCGGAAAAAACAAAGAAAGAATTGAGCGATTTTAAGGCTTTGAACCCACTAGGCGTTTTGGTCTTCCGGAAGAAATAGCCAATGCAGAGGTCTGGATGTGCTCAAATGAAGCGTCTGTTGTAACCAGACATGTGCTGGTAGCAGACAGCGCATTTACTTAACAGTAATTTGAAATGGTATCCAAAAACATTCCAAAATGAAAAGTATAAGTCTTTGTTATTACTGCTTATCCGTTTCTAATAAATAAATTAAAAACCAAAACTGAGTCCCTTTTGAGATAACAAGAATTTAGTTCTTACGAGCCCATCAAAAACCCGATATACACCCAAAATAAATTAGAAACTACATAAAGAAAAAAAGCTAACTATTTAAATCAACCCACGTGGAAAACACACCTTTTTATTGTCAAAGTTGCGGAATGCCACTGACTACAGAAGACACCAAAGGAACCGAAAATAACGGTCAGAAAACGAATGACTATTGTAAATATTGCTATGAAAACAGTCATTTCAAAAACCCGGATATGAACTTGGAACAAATGAAAAATACCGTAAAAATGCACATGAAGAAAAAAAATCTTCCGAATTATATGATACAAAAAGCACTAAATATTTTACCGGTTTTGAAACGCTGGAAAAACATACAATTTTTAATTTAAACCCCAATCGCTATGCATCGCGGACAAAAGTATCAGGCAATTAATGTAAAAACATTGGAAGATTTATTTAAAAAAAAGTTTTGTAAAGCAATGAAAATACTGAAAGCATTATCTCGATGAGCAAAAATTTGAACTAGAAAATGAGAATACCAGATCTAAGAAAAAATGGGTAAATAAGCAGTTGAATACCTTAAAAAAATAAATCAAAATTCCACAAGAACATTATGGTCCAATCGCCAAATTACCAAAACTGACGGCTCACCTTAAAAATAAAAAACCATAAAACAAAAGTATTAGTTTACAGAATTTTTGGGGTATGATAAGCCATTTATGGAAAAAGTAGAGCATCGAAATCATGAATTGGTTTTTACGGAGCAGCATTTGAATAAAAATACGGTTTTGCAAAAACTCCCTATATGCGGTGTTAAACAAATTGCGCTGCGGGCAATACAGTCAGATTTTATTGATATTCCAAGGGCAAAAGCTATGGCAATGAGGGTAGCAAATGTCTCCATGTATTCACCCTATTCTGCTGCTGAACAAGCTGTTGTTTTCGTATTGGCACTGAACAAGAAATTCATTTTAGGGTAGATATTATTGGATATTGAAGATTACCGAATGGATCATTGAGTCGGTTTTGATTTACATCGAAAAACAGTAGAAAATATTGGAACCGGAAAAATAGGCGCTGCTTTCGCACGGATTATGCGTGGCTTTGGTTGTAAAATTATAGCTTATAAAACTGACGAAAATCAGGAGTTACTGCATGAAACCCCTAAATCCTACAAGACTTTGGACGACGTCTTCGCGGTTTCAAGTGTGTGATCGGTACAATCTACCTGAAAAGAATCATCCTATCATTTGTTTGACAAAACTACCTTTTCAATATTCAAAAAAGGCATGATCTTTATTAATACGGCACATAGAAAATTCGTAAATACCGAAGATTTAATAGACGTGATTAGCAACAAAATCATTGCTGCTGTCTTTTAAGACGGTTATCAAAAAGGAAGATTCTATATTTTGTAAGGATCATACCGAAGCTCCTATTACAGATATCTTATTTTTGAAAATCCGCTCCTATCCCAACGTCATAATTACCGGACATCAGTGATTTTTGACCAATGAAACGCTGGCTGGAACTGCACATAGTACGATTTTCAATTTAAATGCTTGGGCTTACAATGGCATTTCTGAAAACGAAATTAATTGATGAAATATGTTGTTTGTTTTTCAAAGAGAATACTCGAAACTGATCGTTAATTATTTTTCAAATTATAATCTTAAAAACGCACCAAATGAAAGGCTCCTTTAAACTCGGAAAAATAGCAAACATAGGTATTTTTGTTCACTGGACATTCTCGTTACTTATTCTGTTTATCGTTTACATTAATTATCGATCAGGTCAAAATGCAACTCAAATTGTATGGTCAGTTGTATTTGTTTTGAGTGTTTTCATAACTGTCGTATTGCATGAATTAGGACATGCTTTGGCAGCAAAAAGGTATCATATAATTACAAAAGATATCACACTATTGCCCATTGGTGGTTTAGCCCGACTCGAAAAAATTCCTGAAAAACCAATTGAGGAACTAATCTTGGCTGTCGCAGGCCTTTTGTCAACATCGCTTTGGCATTTATTACCGGACTTTTCATCACCATTCCCAATACTTCAGAACAATTGATGGCAGAATTATCTAATGGTGTCAATGCCAATAATTTTTTTCTGAATTTCTTTTTGGTCAATTTCTGGCTGGCGCTTTTTAACTTAATTCCAGCGTTATCGATTGATGGCGGCCGCATTTTACGCGCTTTATTATCCTTCCGAATGCAGCGCCATGTAGCTACCAGAATATCGGCACGGATTGGTCAATTTCTAGCTTTGGGATTTATACTTTTTGGTTTTTTTATCTCACCTATTTTAATTTTTATTGGTATTTTTGTAATTATTGGGGCTCAGATGGAAGCGGATTATACCGAATCGAAATTCAAGCTAAAAGGATTTAAAGTCCAAGACGTAGTGATGAAAGACTATCCAAAAATTGATGCCAATGCAACCGTAAAATCTGCTGTAACATTAGTTTTGGACAGCCAAAACAAGAATTTTTTAATCGTGGAAGGAGCGACGCCAGTAGGAACGCTAAATCGCAATCAAATCATAATGGCACTCTCCAAAAAAGGCGAAGATGAATTTATTTATAATGTGATGGATCGGAATTTAATTTTTCTCGATGCAAATTCGCTTCTGGAAAATGTTTTTGAACTGATACAACTCAACAAATCAAGGTTAATGCTCGTTATCGAAAATAATAAAATCGTCGGAACTTTGGACATCGAAAATCTAATGGAATTTATTTTGATAAATGAGATTACAATAAATAAAGTGCATGATAAAAACTAACGATAGCTTTAATGTTCCTAATAATCTGGAGCTGGTGTACAGTGGCGAAGATTATTTTTCCCGTTTAGAAGTTATCATCTCGGAAGCACAATCTCAAATACACCTGCAAATGTATCTTTTTGAAAATGATGCAACGGGAAAAAGAATAGTCAACGCACTAAAAGAAGCCGCGCTCCGGAACGTTGAAATTTACATACTTTTGGACGGTTTGGGCTCATTATCTTTTCCGGCAGAATTGCTAGAGGATCTGAAATATAGCGGCGTTAACATTCGTTTTTTTGCCCCTTTATTTTCGACATATACTTTTTACCTCGGACGAAGATTGCATCGCAAAGTGGTTGTTGCTGATGCAAAAGTTGCGCTGGTTGGTGGCATAAATATCGCTGATAAATACCACGGTTCCGCTACAGAAAAACCTTGGCTGGACTATGCCGTCCAATTAAACGGAGAAATTGCCCAACCACTGCAACAGCTTTGTCATGATCTTTATTTTAAAAAAAGACACCTGAGAAACAAAAAAATTAGATCTGCATTTAATATCCAACAACATACTACCGTTCGCATCCTCCAAAATGACTGGTTAAAAGGGAAAAACGAAATTTGTGATGGTTATATCAAATCCATTCGGCATGCTAAAAAGGAAATCATCATTGTAGGCAGTTATTTTCTTCCTGGAATCCGGATTATTCGAGCCTTAAAAAAAGCGTCTAAAAATAAAGTAGTCATCAAATTGATTCTCTCAGGAAAATCAGATCTTCCGCTGACAAGACGGGCAACTTGCTTCTTGTACAGCAAACTTCTGGGTTATAACATTGAATTATTCGAATGGAATGAATCCGTTTTACACGGAAAAGTTGCAGTTGTGGACGGCAATTGGTCGACAATTGGTTCCTTTAACCTGAATAATTTGAGTTCCTACGGAAGTCTGGAAATGAATGTCGAAATCCTTTCGGAATGTTTTTCAGCAATGTTTCAGAAGCACCTCAACGAAATTATTTCGCAATGCCAAAGCATCACTCCGGAATCATTAAAAACCAAAACCACTATAATGACAAAGTTCATTAACTTGATAGCGTATGTTGTCACCAGAATCGTAGAAGTAGTTGTTACTTACACTCCCTATAAACGGTTTTATAATTAAAAAAGAACAATCCATTCTTGCGTTTTTAATTTTAAAAACGGGTGTAAAAGGCAATTTAAAATTAAAACTAATTTTTTTGACAAATCACGCGGTCAATTCATTTTTTTTGTAACTTTATATTTGTAATGTATTGTATATTAAAACATTGCAAAAATTAAATGTTGATTTTAATTTTTAAAAAATGAAACCGTACCGATTTAAAACCCAAAAAAAAGAGGATTGGATCCAAAAGGATTTTGAAAGACAAATCCCTAAATTGGACTGTAAAAAAATATTTGTCCCCAATCAGGATGAACTGTTTTTTTAATTCATTTTTAAAAAGCAAATTTGTTACCCAAGGTTACCAACGGAGCCGTGAGTCACTGTTCTGTAATTGAATGTTCTTTCAAGCACCAGGTTTAAAAGATTCTCCGCAGAGCTCCGAACTTTTAACCCGGTTTTCTTAATTGGGTATAGGGACATAAATGTCCCTTCCCCATTAATGACCTAACCTTATGGATTTTACACATTACAAAGAAGCTTTTTTAAAGGAATCTCGGAAATTAGGCTTTTCGCTTCCTAACATTCAGCGTTGTCTGGATTATGCCGAAGTTTTATATTCGCATCAGGTTCCGGTGATTTACAATACTACACATCTGTCGGCTCTTGTGGGTTACAAAAAAGAATACCTAAAAAAAGCATCACTGTTTACCAACCATTTTTACAGAGATTTTGAAGTTGCAAAAAAAAATGGAAGCAAACGACTTATATCTGAGCCACTCCCCAGTTTGAAAGAAATTCAAATGTGGATTCTCAGAAACATACTATATAAAGTTCCCATCAGCGCTTTTGCGAAAGCATACAGACCAACCGTATCATTATTGGAGAACCTGAGATTTCATAAAAACCAACCCAAAGTTTTCACGCTAGATTTAGAAAATTTCTTTCCGTCAATACGCGTTGAAGCTGTAGAAAATGAATTTCTGGAATTGGGCTATTCCAGAATAATATCAAAACTTCTGTCCAGATTATGCACCAGAGATGGCAGTTTGCCTCAAGGAGCGCTCACGAGTCCCTATCTTTCAAATATTGTTTTTAAAGTGGCCGATGCTGCAATTGCAGCGTATTGCAAAGAACATAAAATTCGCTATACCCGTTATGCGGACGACATGAGTTTTTCTGGCGATTTTGATGAGAATAAATTACTTCAAATTGTGACAGAAATTTTAGAGAAAATGGGGCTTCGCATCAATTCCAAAAAAACCAAACTGATGACGCCCGATATGCGACAAATAGTTACTGGTGTTGTAGTTAATCAAAAACCGCAGGTGATTTTCCATAAACGCAATCAGTTGCGACAGGCCTTATATTACATTCAGAAGTTTGGTTTTGAGGAACACCGCGAATACAAAGAAATTACTCAGAAGAATTATATGGAACATTTGTTAGGAACAATAAATTTTGTGCTCCAAATAAATCCAAAAGATGCAGAATTTATAAAGTACAAAGCGCTACTTTTTGACTTGAAACACAAACAAGATTTAAAGACAATAGAAAACGAATTGTTTTCGATATAAAAATAAAAAAATCCATTTTAAAAGCTCCATTTTAGGAGCTCTAAATTTTTATAACTAACTATAATAAAACGCTTTATTGCTATTGTATCATCTAATAAATGATTAAATTTGATAGACAATTTTTTTGGAAATAATGATTTTAGATGTCAGAATAAATTCGATTTGAAATTCCTTAACTGCTTTATAGCATGTCTAAATTAAAAAAATAAGTCATGAAAAAAATAGTAACAATTATCACCACATTATTTTTATGCACTTTTCTTTTTGCCCAAACAACTTGGAAAGCTGATCCAATGCATTCTAAATTAACTTTTAGCACGGTACACAATGGTATCTCTGATATTTCCGGATTGTTCAAAATATTTGATATTACCGCAATTACTACTAAAACTGATTTCAGTGATGCTGTTTTTGAACTTTCAACAACTGTAGCGTCAATCAATACCGAAGTGGAAATGCGTGACAATCATTTACGAAGTGATGAATTTTTTGATGTTGAAAAATATCCAAAAATGACTTTCAAAAGCACATCAATACAAAAAACAGAGAAAGACAAATACGAACTAACGGGCCAACTCACATTGCACGGAATAACTAAACCGGTAACGATTACTATGTGGTACAGAGGAACTATTGAAAATCCCCAATCTAAAGCGCCAACTGCTGGTTTTAAATTTAGCACTGTCATAAAACGTTCTGATTTTAATATTGGTCCAAAATTCCCTGCGCCAATGATTAGTGATGAAGTAAAAATTAAAGCCGACAGTGAATTTATAAAACAATAAGTATCAAAAAAACATTTTTTTTGTCTCCAAATGCTGCAAACGTAACCCAATTACCACAACATAAAAATAATCGCAATGGCATTCATAGACTATTACAAAATTCTTGAAGTGGACAAAAAAGCAACCGAAGCCGAGATTAAAAAGGCTTACCGCAAACTTGCGCGTAAATATCATCCCGACCTTAATCCCAACGATAAGGAAGCTGAAAAGAAATTCAAGGACATCAATGAAGCGAATGAAGTGTTGAGCCATGCTGAAAATCGTAAGAAATACGATAACTATGGCGAAAACTGGCAGCATGCGGAAGAGTTTGAAAAATCAAAACAGCAACGACAATACCATGGAAATGGACGACAAGGTGGTTTTGAAGGAGGATTTGGCGGAGGTGGTGATTTCTCTGATTTTTTTGAATCTATGTTTGGTGGTCCTGCCTCTGGTGGCGGTGGACGCGGAAGTGCGCAGTTTAAAGGACAGGATTTTAATGCTGAACTGCATCTGGAACTCAAAGACGTGTACACGACGCACAAACGCACGCTGACCATTAATGGCAAAAACATTCGCATTACTATTCCTGCCGGGGTTGAAAACGGGCAGCAAATAAAAATAAGCGGTATGGGTGGCGAAGTTTCCGGTGGTGGTCCCAAAGGCAATTTGTACATTAAGTTCACGGTAAAAAATCACACAAAGTTTAAACGTGATAAAAATAATCTTTATGCAACAGTGAATCTAGATTTGTATACCGCATTATTGGGCGGCGAGATTACCTCAGATACTTTCGACGGAAAAGTAAAACTGACCGTGAAACCCGGAACTCAAAATGGAACTAAGGTCAAATTAAAAGAAAAAGGGTTTCCGCTATATAAAAAAGAAGGAGAATTTGGTGATTTGTACTTAACCTATCAAATACAAATGCCTACTAATCTTTCTGAAAAAGAAAAAGAATTATTTACGGAACTCGCTACATTAAGAACCGCATAAACATGGAAAACCTGATCCCGATACCAGTATTATGTGATTATTACGAAGTAAAACTGTCTTTTTTTACAAACCTCAGCGACATGGGTTTATTGGAAATAAAAACTATAGAAACCAGCCAATATATTGATTCCGATGCAGTTTATGAAATCGAAAAAATGGTTCGCATGCATCAGGAACTGAACGTTAACATAGAAGGAATTGATATTGTTTTTAATTTGCTACAAAAGATTGATGCTTTACAGAATGAATTAACCGCTCTCAAAAACAGATTGCGTTTGTACGAAAGTTGAAATATGTCCCTATTGAATCTAACCTGACTAAATTTGTTTTTTACTATTTTAAAAATAGAAAAATTCTAATGCCGTTCATATAAACTAAAATTATATAATAGTCATGTCCATCTATTTAAGCAAGCAACAACCAATAAATAAAAAGTAGCTATTATAAACGACCGCTAAAAATAATTTTTACAGCTATGAAAACAATACTTGTGCCAACAGATTTCTCGATTCCGGCAGATTCCGCTATTCATTATGCTGTAAAATTAGCAGTACTTTGGGACGCTTCACTCATTTTGTATCACAGTTTCATTCCGTATGAAAGCGGTTTTTACCTTCTTGCTCTAAACGAAAAAGAAAATATGGAAGCCCATAAAAAAGTAACAAACAGGCTTACTGCCATGAGTAATTCTATTGTAAAAAAAAATCCTAATCTTTCTATTTCAATTCATGTCGATCAGGGTCCGGAAGGTATAAAGATTATTGATTTTTGCAAAAAAAGCAAAGCCGATTTAATTGTAATGGGGACCAAAGGTGCTAGTGGTTTGAAAGAAAAACTCATAGGAAGTTTTACCGCCGAAGTAATCATCAACGCTCCTTGTCCGGTATTAGCCATCCCAAATAAGTATAAATTTAAAGTGCCCGAAAAAATTACATATGCAACCAATTATTCCAAAAAAGATAGGAAGATGCTTCAATCGTTATTGGAATTTAACCGGACTTTCAATGCTGAAATTAACATTTTACATGTTGATTGGGGAATAACGTTATTTACAGCAGATGAAGATTATGATAGGTATAAAAAAACAATCCAAAATCACTTTAAAGATTTTGAATTTACTTATCATCATACTGTTGGAAAAGACATTTCAAAAACCATTTTAGAGGAAACGCTGATTGATAAAACCGACATGATTGTGATGAATCCTTTGAAAAGAAAAGGAATTTGGAATCGTATTTTTCACAAAAGTGTAACTAAAAAAACGGTTTATCATGTTCCCATTCCGTTGCTGACTATCCCAATTAAATAATTCTGCTTTACACTTTAAACAATAGAAAAGTTGTCACTAAAAGCAGCCTCTACTTTAGTAAATTAATTTATTTAAACCCGGGTATTATCGTTGACCAAAGCAGTCATGCAAGGAAACTAAAGACGTTAAGAAAGTAATTACAGCGATACGAATGCTTAATATCTGAATTGTATCGGGTTTCTGATTGCAGAAACAGGGAGTGTAACAACGGGTTCGAAACTTTCTAAATACGTTAATATTATGGTCGTTATGATGGGTTGTGGAAAATGTTAATGGTTATTATTTTTATAATTTTACCTTGTAACGATTGGGGTTATTTTTCTTTATGATAAGAAAGAAAATAATCATCGGGACGTGAAGAAAAATACCTATTCGCTCATCTTACAACAGGTAGTTGTTCCTAATTCAACGAATGATAATGTTTTAATGGCAGTTGCCATGCTATTGCCTTATTTTGGAAAACGTCTTGCGGAACCAAGCTATTTGGAACAGAGTTTTTGTGGTACTTTACTCATTGCAGCTTCCACTTTACTTTCCGAAATGGTAGTGTCCAAAGCCGCAATCCGGATTAGAACTATCGATCCAGTAATTGAAACTATTTTTAGAAGTACTTTTATAATATTGCAATTCTAACTCTTGACGATATGTTAAACACAAAAGGTCATACTTTTCAATTTACAAATCCCAATCATATTGTACCCGTTCTTGACACCATTATCATTACGACAATGGCATTATCGAAATTGTTTTTAAAGAAGAAAAAAAGTAAAAAATTGCCATTGATATTGAATTAATTGCTGCAGCTTATGCAGTCATGATGGGATTCTTGTATCATAAGAAATAAATAAAAGCTATAAACTAGCATATACTCCGACAATCAGAAATAACGAAGTTGTTGAATACAACTCCAAGCGGGCTAGATGAAATAATGGTATCAAACCACTTTTACAAACATGGGGAAAACCAAAGAGAAGACACAAAAAAGAAAACTGTTTTACAGATGATTTTTTCTCAATTATCTGATTTCATGCTTATGATTCTGATTGCAGCGGCAATTATTTCAGTTATCGTGATGTAACGTATACGATAATCATTCTTCCCATTATTATCAGTAATGATACTGCAGGATTTATTCAGAAATATCGAGCCGAAAAAGTAATGAAGGCACTAAAAAATATGGCGGGAAGTCAAGCTCGAATTTTACGTGAAGGAAAAAAGATCGACATTCCAACTTCAAATTTGCTTCCCGGAGATGTTGTGGTTCTGGAGGCCGCCAATGTTATTCAAGCTGAAATACGGTTTTTTAAAACACATCAAACAAAATTTTACGAATTAACACTTATCGGCGAGTCCAATAATGTAAAAAAAGTACCAAGGAACTCGCAGAGGGAAATTACGTTATTGAAGACCAAAAGAATATGGGTTACAACTGCATTTTGGTTATTAATGACTGAGCGCTAGGATCTGTATTGGCAACTGGAATTCAAACGAAACTGGGCCATATTGCCAATATGATCCAAACGGATGAAACCACAACGCCATTATAAAATAGAATCTCCACTTTTGGCAAACGATTGTTTATCGTAATACTCATTATTTGCACAATCATATTCGTAATCTGGTGGTTAACGGGAGCATCTGTAATAATAATGTCGATAACTTCTATTTCCCTTGCTGTTGCAGCAATTCCGGAAACAGTACTAACATTAGTAACTATTGCATTAGCCTTTGGTGCTAAAAAATTAGCGAAAAACAACGCGCTGATTCGCAAATTACCGGCCGTGGAAACACAGGGTTCCGTTACATACATTTGTTCGGATAAGACGGGAAGGCTTGTGATATTCATTTTGCAAACCTGCACTGGCAAACTATAGCTTTTACAGTGTTTTATTTTATTTACTTGGGCCATATAATGGTAATTGGTTTCGGACGAAATCCTATTTTAAAATTATTTTTTTCTCCTACAAACCAATGGTTGACGCATTACTACTTACTGTTACATTGCAGTTTATTATTATTTACATGCCTTTTTTTAATGAAATTTTTAAGACGCAACCACTCACTTTTAATGAATTACTGCGGACATTGGCAGTATCAACCATTATTTTAGGTGCAGGGTAATTAGAAAAATGGATTTAAAACACAAAAGATAAAGACAAGCAGCAACAAAAAAAATGAAAATACCATTGATTTGTTACTTGTAATTTAGCTACAGATTATTATAAATTAAATGGATTTCTCCAATTATGATAAATAAGACTCAATAACTGATAAATATTTTCGATTCATAATCATCTAAATTGTTTTACCGGACATCAGTAAATAATAGTATTATCCGATTAAATCACGGCTTTTTTGACCTTCATTATATCAAAAATCACATCTGTATTTGTAATTTTAAAATTGAAATTATTCGCCCGGATAAAAATAACGATTGCAAAAATGTCTCTCTTTTTTAAAATCGTCATTTTCCCGACAAAACCCTCAATATTATAGGCAAACAACATCCTTAATAAATATGATAATCAGATAAATAACTATATATTTGAGTGGCTAATTTCTGTTGAAAACTAATTCATTTGCTTATGAATACTATTTCTAAAATAACTGAATTATTCAAAGCTGTTTTAATCGAAATTGGCGAACTCTCCTACTTTTCAGCGCGTTTTTTTCAAGAAACTTTTAAACGTCCTACGGAGTTTAAAGAGTTTTTACGGCAGTGTTTTAATATGGGAAATCGTTCCTTGCTTCTTGTTGCCGTTACGGGATTTATTATTGGTTTGGTGTTCACGCTGCAATCGCGTCCCACACTGCAGGAATTTGGCGCCGTTTCCTGGATTCCATCTATGGTTAGCATTTCACTGATCCGAGAAATCGGTCCTATTATAACGGCTCTGATTTGTGCAGGACGCATCGGATCGGGTATTGGCGCTGAATTAGGTTCGATGCGGGTTACGGAACAAATTGACGCCATGGAAGTTTCCGGTACTAATCCGTTCAAATATTTAGTGGTAACTCGTGTACTGGCTACGACTTTTATGTTGCCCGTTTTAGTTTTTTTTGGAGATGCTATCGCAATTTTCGGTTCTTTTCTTGTGGAAAACATCAAAGGAAGAGTTTCCTTTTTATTGTATTATAACCAAGTTTTTAATGCACTAGAATTTGCTGATTTAATTCCTGCAACCATCAAAACGTTCTTTTTTGGTTTTGCGATCGGAATAGTTGGCTGTTTCAAAGGATATTATTGTAAGAAAGGGACAGCCGGTGTGGGTTTAGCAGCTAATTCGGCAGTAGTTTTTACGTCGATGTTGCTGTTTATTATCGACTTTATTGCTGTTTTTGTTACCGGTATATTTTATGATATATGATGATTATGACCGCCCCGAAACCAAATCTTAACCGAATTATAGAAATCAAAGACTTGCGTAAAAGCTATGGTGACAATCATGTTTTGGATGGTTTTAATATGGTGCTGAATGAAGGCGAAAATCTGGTGATTATGGGGAAATCAGGTTCTGGAAAATCAGTGATGATTAAATGTTTAATTGGGCTGGAACAGCCAGATAGCGGCTCTATCATTGTGATGGGAAAAGACATAACGCAACTCGATCGCGAGGAACTGGACGATTTACGGACTGAGGTTGGATTTCTTTTTCAGGGAAGCGCGCTCTATGATTCGATGACGGTCAGGGAAAATCTGGAATTCCCGTTGCGACGGCACAAAAAAAAGTTTGGAGTTATCAAAGACACCACACAATTAGTGATGGAAGCTTTGGAAAACGTGGGATTAGCGCACACGATTAATTTAATGCCTGAAGAGTTATCGGGTGGAATGAAACGTCGAATTGCTTTGGCCAGAACATTGATTCTGCAACCCAAAATAATTTTGTATGATGAACCTACGACGGGATTAGATCCCATTACTGCAAAAGAAATTTTGCTGTTGATGATGTCTATCCAACAAAAATACAATACTTCGGCAATTATCATTACCCATGATGTGGATTGCGCCAGAGTAATTTCGAACCGAATGATTTTATTGGTCGATGGCATCAATTATTCCGAAGGTACTTTTGATGAATTATCCCTCTCGAAAGATCAAAAAGTTCAAGCTTTCTTTAAATAAGAATAAAATGGAAAAAACGACATCACAAAAATTGCGTCTTGGACTTTTTGTAATAATCGGGTTGTTACTGTTCATACTCGCCGTGTATTTTATTGGCGATAAGCAACAAATGTTTGGTAAAACCAATAAATTATCTGCGGTTTTCAATAATGTCAGTGGCTTACAATTAGGAAACAACGTACGCTATTCCGGAATAAATGTGGGAACGGTTCGCGGTATAGCAATGATTAATGATACGGCGATCAGAGTCGATATGCTGATTGACAAAACCATTTTTCCACACATCAGGAAAAATGCAATTGCCACAATAGGTTCTGATGGTTTGGTAGGCAATATGATTATCAATATTATTCCCGGTAAAGAAATAGCCGCCTCAATAATAGCAGGAGATGAGATTCGAACATTAAACCGCATTCGCACTGATGATATGCTGAATACACTTGGTAAAACCAATAAAAATGCAGCACTTTTGACGGCAGATTTACTTAAAATCACAAAAGAAATCAACCAGGGAACAGGTACTGTGGGTTTATTGATTAAAGATTCAATGTTAGCTAAAGATCTCAAATTAACAATGCTCTATCTGAAAATCACAGGAAAAGGAAGTTCGGAATCGATGATAAAACTAAACCGACTTATTTCTTCTTTAGAAAACAAAGACAATGTAATCGGTGTTTTAAAAGATACAGCTGTTGCCAATAATCTTAAAGCAATAGTTCGCAATTTGAAGCAAACAAGCACTGAAATAGATAAAATAATAAGCAAAGTAGATACTACAATTGTGAATATAAAAGATGGAAAGGGAGTGATAAATTACCTTGCAAATGACCCGAAATTAGTTCATAAAATAGATTCGACGATGACTAATATTAATGATGCGAGTTTCCGTTTAAATGAAAATTTAGAAGCCTTGAAACACAATTTTTTATTTCGTGGCTATTTTAGAAAACAGGAAAAAGCCAAATTGAAAGAACAAAAAAAGGAAGAGCAACAAAAATAACTTTGGATATTACTTTGAATTTAGATTTACATAAAAGACGATTGCAACATGGTTACAATAGAAAAACTAGGAATAATTTTAAGTCCCACCGAGCACCAATTTGAAAATAATGGCGTGCTTAATCCGGGGATTTATCAGGAAGGAAATACAATTCATATTTTATACCGAGCAGTGGAACACGGAAATTATTCAACCATAGGTTATGCAAAGATGGATGGTCCTTTAAAGGTAATTGAACGCCACGAAAAACCCCTAATTACGCGTGATTTTGAATATGAAAAACACGGTGTGGAAGATGCCCGTGTTGTCAAAATTGCAGATACCTATTACGTTACTTATACCGCCTATGATGGTGTCAATGCAATGGGAGCACTTGCTACTTCTAAAGATTTAATTCATTTTGAAAAACACGGTATCATAACGCCACATGTCAATTACCAAGAATATGAAAATTTTGTAAACTGTTGTGATCGAAATAAACTCAACCCAAAATACCATAAGTATTACAATCTTTTTGCTCAAATAGGATTAGTTGCAGATGAATTCAGGTTGCTCAGGGATAAAGACGTGGTGTTGTTTCCACGGAAAATAAATGGGAAATTTATGTTATTGCATCGAATTTGGCCCGGAATTCAAATTGTAGAATTTGAGGATTTCAAGGATTTAACCGAGTCTTTTTGGAAAGAATATCTTATAAATCTTGTGGATCACATTGTACTGGATCCAAAGGATGCATTTGAAGTGAATTACATTGGCGCAGGCGGTCCGCCCATTGAAACAGAATATGGTTGGTTACTTATTTATCATGGTGTACAAGAAACTGTCCAGGGAAAAATATATCATACC
Source organism: Flavobacterium sp. DSR3-2 (assembly GCF_049896525.1). Lineage (NCBI taxonomy): Bacteria > Pseudomonadati > Bacteroidota > Flavobacteriia > Flavobacteriales > Flavobacteriaceae > Flavobacterium > Flavobacterium sp. DSR3-2. Next base: position 90,994 of record NZ_JAFCUM010000013.1, on the reverse strand, counting down.
AAAGCCGCTTTATTACAATTGGACAATCCGAAAATGGAAATTGCGAGATTACCATTTCCGTTGTTTTCACCTACAAAACAATGGGAAATAGAAGGTGAAGTAAGCGATGTTGTTTTTCCAACTGGACATGCGTTATTTGGAAACGACTTATACATCTATTACGGCGTGGCCGACAAAAATATTGCTGTTGCAAAAGTAGACCTGAACGAATTACTTCTCGAACTGAGAAAACAACCCTGAAAAATAACGCTATGAAAATCGAGAAAGGAATAAAAATGCTAATTGTAAGCTCGTATCCTCCAAGAGAATGTGGAATAGCAACTTTTACCAATGATATTGTCAATGCGCTGCATGTTGTTTTTGGAGATACGCTTCCCGTGGAAGTGTGCGCTTTGCAAAATAGGGATCAGGAATTCCAGTACACCCCGGAAGTTACCTACATCTTGCCCGTAGATTCTTTAGTACATTACAGGATCGTTGCTGAAAAAATAAATGAACGTACCGATATTGGACTGGTATGCATTCAACATGAATTTGGTCTTTTTAGAGGGGAATATGGTGATCATATTCTTTCCTTTATATTAGCGCTCAACAAACCTATTGTAACCGTTTTTCATACTGTACTACCTAATCCGGATGAAAAAAGAAAAAAAGTGGTTTATGCCTTAACTGATTTATCCGATAAAGTCGTTGTTCTTACCAAAAAATCAAAGGAAATTTTGAGCGATTATTACAACTGTCCGCATTCTAAAACGGTAGTTATTCCTCACGGCAATCATACCGTGCTTTGGGAACAAAAAAAGGTGCTGAAAAAAAAATATAGTTTTAAAGACAAAGTGGTATTATCAACCTTTGGATTAATTAGTGAAAATAAAGGAATTGAAACCGTATTGCATGCATTACCGGAAATTGTGACTCAACATCCTGAAGTTATTTATTTAATTATAGGAAAAACACATCCTGAAGTTTTAAAAACAGAAGGAGAAAAATATCGAAATTTACTTACTTCTATTGTAAAGGAACTCGATCTGGAAAACAATGTGATTTTCATTAATGAATATCTTCAATTAGAACAGTTATTGGAATTTTTAACTTTATCCGAAATTTATTTATTTTGCTCAAAAGACCCAAATCAAGCGGTAAGTGGAACCTTTGCGTATGCTATGAGTAGTGGTTGCGCTGTGATTTCCACTCCAATACCACATGCTGTCGAATCGCTAGGCAATGGTAATGGAATCCTGTTAAAAAATTTCGATAATCCAAAAGAATTTGAAAAAGCAATACGCTATCTTATTGAAAATAAAGAGCAACGAATAGCATTGGGAAAAAATGCTTTTTCTATGGCTCGTGCAACAAATTGGGAGAATATTGCGATACAATACCGCCTTTTGTTTGACCAATTAACAAACAGAGAAGATGATTTGAAATTCAATTTTCCAACTATAAAATTAGACCACATAAAAAAAATGACTACCAATTTTGGAATTCTTCAGTTTTCAAAATTCAGCCAGCCTGATCCTAAATCAGGCTATACATTAGACGATAATGCCAGAGCATTAATCAATATGGTGATGTATAACAAAGCTTACCCCAATAATGAGAATTTAAAATTAGCAAATATTTATTTGAACTTTATTGAAGGTATACAACAACATGACGGCTGGTTTTACAATTACAAAGACTTTAACAATCAGCTAACAAAGCAAAACGGAGAAGTAAATCTGGAAGATGCCAATGGAAGAGCGTTATGGAGTCTGGGAACTGTGATTTCTAACAGACAAAACTTACCGCTGGACATGATCTGTCGAGCGGTAAAATGCTGGGACAAAGCGATAAAAAAGATTGATAATTTTAAATCTCCCAGAGCCATAGCCTATGCTTTAAAGGGACTTTACCTCTATCATGAAACGTACAAAGACAGCGAAATCAAAAATCACATTACCACACTTGCCGATAAACTTTTACATCATTATAAAATTAATTCAGCTGAGAATTGGTGCTGGTATGAAGATTACATGACCTACGCTAATAATGTGCTGCCCGAAGCCATGATGTATAGTTATTTAATCACCAAAAATCCAAAATATAAAAAAATTGCACTCATCACATTCGACTTTTTGCTTTCTCATTATTTCATGAAAGGACAACTGAAAGTAATTTCGAACAGAGGTTGGTTTAAAAAACAAAACGAAAGAATATTCTATGGCGAACAGCCAATTGAAGTGGCAACTACCATAATTGCATTGGATTTATTTTATGAAATTACGCAAAATAATAAATATAAAGACCAATTAAAACTCGCTTTTATCTGGTTTTTAGGAAATAATCATTTGAAACAAATCATGTACAATCCGGCAAACGGCGCTTCTTACGATGGATTAGAAGACAAACACATCAATATTAATCAAGGAGCAGAATCGACCTTATGCTTTTTTAAAGCGCGCTTAATTATGGAAAAATACGCCTGAACAGTTATCTAAAAATTAATTAATACCCAAAACGAAGCGAATGAGAACCTAAATACCACTAAAGATTTGCTGTACCGCAGAACTTTTATATGGTTTTTAGTGCAACAATAAGTGCATCAATATCTTCTTTTGTATTGAAATGACTAAAAGAAATTCGTAAACTAGGTTTCTTTAAATCTTCATTCGAAAGCATTTCGGCTAAAACATGCGAAGGTTTGATACTTCCGGATTGGCAAGCGCTTCCGCGGGAAACTGCAATCCCTTTCATATCCAAATGAAATAAAATCATTGCTGTTTTATCCGCTGAAAAAGGCAATAAAACATTCAAAACCGTATAAAATCCATCAACATTTCCATTGATTTCAAAAGTTGGAAATTCAAGTTCAAGTTGGGTAATTAAATAATTTCTTAATTCAAAAATATGAGTTCGTTCCGTTTCTAAATTGCTGTACGACAATTCCAATGCTTTTGCCATTCCGGCAATTTGATGCAAAGCCTCAGTTCCGGCCCGAAGTCCTTTTTCTTGTTCACCTCCAAAAAATAGCGGTTGTAACCCGGAATTTTTTCGAATAAAAGCAAAACCAACTCCTTTTGGTCCGTGAAATTTATGCGCACTGGCCACGATAAAATCAACCGATAATTTTTGTAAATCGATTGTTGTTTTTCCAACAGACTGCACCGTATCCGAATGAAATAATGCGCTGTGCTCCTGGCAAATGCGGCTTATTCGTTCCAAATCCAGAACGGTTCCTGTTTCGTTATTCACATGCATCAAACTAACTAATGTCTTCTTTTCCTGCGAAAGTAATTCCACCAAATCTGTGATGTCAATTTGCCCATTCGATTTTATTGCAACATAATCTACCTGAATACCATACTCTTTTTCTAATGCTAAGGCCGTATACAAAACCGCATGATGCTCGATTTTACTGGTAATTATTCGTTTTACTTTCAAATCTTTAACGGCAGAACGAAGAATCCAATTGTTGGCTTCCGTACCGCAAGAAGTAAAAATAATTTCCTGAGCCGTAGCATTCAAATTTTTGGCGATTGCTTTTCTGGATAGCTCCAAGATATTTTTTGCGGTACGTCCTAAACTATGTGTTGACGAGGGATTTCCGTAATCCTCCATTAAAACTTTGGTCATTTCCTGAATTACTTCGGGGCGAATCGCAGTGGTGGAGGCGTTATCAAGATATACTTTTTTCATTTTTTAAAATTATAAAATTATTTTAAACCCTCGATTTCTGTTCGAATCATTTTCGATCTTCTGGAAAAGAGTATTCTTTCATTAAAAACAACTATCGATACCAAAATTAGAAAATAAGAGAACAATTGAATGAAACTTACTTGCTCTTTGTAATAAAATATGGCCAATAAAAAATTAATAATAGGGTTGATGTAAATCATAATTCCTACCGCAGAAGAGTTGATTCCTTTTAGCGCATAAAGATTTAAAAACAATGGAATAATGGTGAAAAACACCACAATCATAAACATACAGCTATAAAATAAAGGCTCCATAGGAATTACTCCACTGTATTTTGGATAAAAAGGAAGCAGTACAACTGCTGTAAAAATCAACTGAATCGTCAGCCCCAAAAATTTATCTAAATCGTTGTTTTTTCGTTGGCTCACTAAATAGAACGCATATGTCGCCGCGGTAATAAGGCTGTAGAATATATCCTGAAAATGGTTGAATGATAATAATATACAACTAAAAAAACTGATTGAAACAGCGACCCACTGCCATTTACTGAGCGTTTCTTTCAACATAAAAAAGGCAAAAACAGTCGTTACAATTGGACAAATCAAATAGGCTAGTGATGCCGCATTGACACTGACATGATTCATCACATATATGTAAACAAACCAGTTTGAGGAGAGAAACACGCCACCGCCAAGTGTCAATAAAATAACATTTCTCTTCTGTTTAAAAGAGATGTTTTTGAAATGATTCCAATTTTGTCGCATTACTTTTCTGCGGAAAACAACATTGATTAATACCATCGTAATCACGCTAAAAAATACCCGATAAAACAAAATATCCAAAGAAGGATAATTATGCAAGGGTTTTAAAGCAAAACTAAAAAAACCCCATATAAAAAAAGCTATGAAAGCAGCCGAATAATATTTGTTAAGTTTCATGAACAGTATTAAATTGGTGCAAAGATAACGAATCCAATTGGCTTTGAATGACAGCAATCCTCACAATAGCACCAACCAATATTTGATATTTACAGTGTAATTATTCGAATATAAAACTTAAAACCCTGTTAAATAATCTATTTTTAAACGGTAATGTAATTGGAACAAATTAAAAATTCTATTTTTGTTATAAATATTATAAAAATGAAAAGAGTCCTTAGCTTGTTGGTTTTTGTCCTGTTCTTAAATGGTTGTGATGATGGCGATTTAATTCAAGAAGACATCAATTTCGAAGATGTTATTGCACAAAAATGTCCCACAAATAGCATTATTTATAAACTAAAAGACAGTGAAGCACTTATTTTTGAAGCAACCGGAATTACTTTCCCAACGGAAACCACTTCACAAGAATTTACTATCAGTGATTCCAATCGCGTTCTTTATCGTTTTTATAATGGTCTAGTAAGCAATTTGACAATCTGCGAATCAATACCGCCAGCAACTCCCATCGTCACGGATCAATGGACCGCTACAGGCGGACAAATAGTGATAAATACAACTGCTGTAAAAACCACAAATGTAACAGATAACAGAACGACAATAACGGGATATAACCATAATATCACCTTTAAAAACATCACATTTAATAAAGGAAATGGAACTCAAGTCTACGAGACATTCGCCTTCGGAGACTATTTGACTGCGGCAACACCTCTGCCTTTCGCATTCAATAAGACTCTTGAACAATGCAGCGCTTCGAAGCAATTATATGATTACAATAGTAGCGAAGCACTAATTCTCGATGTTGATTCTGCTTTAATTGTTAATGAAGCAACTCCCCTTAATGCTCCAAGAACCGGATTAATAAGTGAAACAAAAAACAAACTTACCTATCGATTATTCTCTGGTTTAGTAACTGGCGCTTATTTTTGTAATGCTACTTTTCCGGCTACACCCGTAGTGACTGAAGAATGGATTGGAGTGCCTGGAGTTGCTAATACAAACGGTATAGTTGAAGTAACCACCACTGTTTTTGGAAACGGCTTCAAACACACCGTTGTCCTTAAAAAAGTAAAAATGAAGAAAGGAAACAGCGATTTTATTTTGGGTGATAATTACATTTACGGTGAGTTATTAACTACGAAATAATGCTGAATTCAATCAAAATTCAACGCTAAAAAAAGCTATTATTATGGCAAAAGAATCCCGATTTTAAATGAATTTCAATTAGAAAATTCGTTTAAAATCGGGATTCTTTTTTCTATAACTATTGTAAACAATACTAACTACATGGCACTTTGTTTAATAAAAACTTCAGTGGCTCCTTGACCATATTTTTGATAGTTGCCTTCTTGAAAAGCAATGTTATCATAACGCCCTAAAAGGAAATCCAACTCTGCTTTTAAAATTCCTTCACCAACTCCGTGGATAAAAACAATCTTAGGAATGCGATTCCGAATGGCAAATTCTATGTGGCGTTTTGCTGTTTCAGTCTGCAAAGTCAAAATATCATAATTAGACATTCCGTGTTTATTTGGAACTAGTTTTTCGATGTGTAAATCAAACTCCGGAGCTGAAATCTCATGTTTTGATTTCTTTTCTTTAATAAAACTTCTTGGTTTTGGGATCTCTTTTTCTTTTGAAACTTCACTTACATTTATTCTTCTTATAGAATCCATTAAATTACTGGAATCGTTTACTTTAATCAATTCATTGACAAAAAATGTCATCGTAAATCCATCCTCTGTCTCTATCGTTACCTGCTGCTCTTTTACTGATAATACTACCCCGTTCATCGCTTCATCCAGCACTGAAACCTTATCTCCCTTGTTAAACATTTTCGTCTTCTTTATCTTGATTCTTACTTGGCGTTTTGGCACTCAATTGCATCATTCCCATCATGAAAATTACAATGGCGATTATCATTACATACACATTTTTTTCGGCACTTACCTGCTCATATAAAGCAACAATAATGGCGATAATCATTATAGGAATTATAAACTTTTTCATCTTTTAAAATATAATATTCCAAAAGTAATGAATTTAAAATTGCTTCATTTAATATTGAAAAAGTTTCTTATTTTTTCGTAGAATTGTAAAAAGAAAAACCATTGGATTTAGAAAAATACATGATGCCGTGTTTGAGCAAAACTCTTTTTGGAGTGGAGTGTTTAGGCTGTGGTTTTCAGAGAGGATTTTTGCTGCTTTTGCAAGGCGATTTCGTAGGTGCTTTTAAGATGTATCCGGCCATTTTTACTACGTTGTTATTTTTAGGAATTCTAGGTCTGAATCTTATCGACAAAAATAGGAGTTACAAAAAAATCATCATTACCTCCGCAATCCTCAATGGTGTTTTTATGATTGCGGGTTATTATTTTAAGCACTAATAACACATTATTTTTTTTGACTTTAAAACAAAAAAAGCAATTTACTCCTGGTCAAAATATCATTCATCATTTCGATTTGCACTTTCTAAATTTCTATTAATTCCTCTTTTTGACGCATAATCGAATAATCCAGTTTTTCATGAAGTATTTGGATCTCAAGATCTGATTTTAGATTTAGTATATATTCTTTTTTGGGTCTGCCGCGGTCTTTTACTTCCTGTAGATTTTGACTCTTCATAATTACCGTAGTTTATAGTGCGGCAAGACACGACAAAATTAGATTCAATAAAATAAACGGATACTTATCAAAACCGTTATTCATCGGAATATAAATTTTGGCCAATATTCGCAACAAAATAAATACACCAAAGAAAATGATACATTTCCAGCTTCCGCCAAAAGAAGCTACTTTATCCGCAACTGAAAATTACTTTTTTAGAAATATCACTTATAAAAGTCGAAGTACTTTTCAAAGATTTTTATTTAATAGCTAATTTAAAAAAAACGTTGGTATCAAAACTAAATAATGATATGAGGACATTGAAAATAAGTATGTATGAAATAATTCTTTAGTTTCAAAAATCACGAAACAATCGTAAACACCGTCTTCACGGAATATTTATTTAACAAAATTGTCTCAATAAATTCGATAGCTTTAAGTCCATCAAAGTAATATTCCGAAATAGTTCAATATCTTTGTGGTTCGTTTTAAAACCTTTGAAAATGTCACCGAAATACAAAAACATTCTTTTCCGCTGTTGCTGTTGCTGTTTTTAAAATTAGCGCTTTATAAATAGTTTTTACCAATAAATACGTATTGTAATTTAAGGAATAATCAGATTACTACAATTCAAACACAAGACATTAAACAGCATGAAACCACAAAAAATATTAGATTTAATAGGAAATACTCCTTTAGTCGAATCTACCCATTTGATACAAAATAAAAACGTAAAACTTTTACTGAAACTGGAAGGAAATAATCCCGGAGGAAGCTTGAAAGATCGTGCGGCGTACAACATGATAAAATCGGCATTGGAAAGAGGAGATATTAAAAAAGGCGACAAACTTATTGAAGCGACGAGCGGTAACACCGGAATTGCTTTGGCGATGATTGCGCAATTATTTAAAATCGAAATCGAATTGATTTTGCCTGAAGATTCCACCATAGAACGTATGCAAACCATGCGTGCTTATGGCGCAACCGTAATTTTGACACCCGCAGCAACCGGAATAATTGGCTCCAGAGATTATGCCGATAAAAAAGTAGCCGAAGGCGGTTACATCATGCTTAATCAGTTTGCAAACGACGACAACTGGAAAGCGCATTATAAAACGACAGGTCCCGAAATATGGAATGATACGGAAGGAACCGTTACCCATTTCGTTGCGGCAATGGGAACAACAGGAACGATTATAGGAACGTCAACGTATTTAAAAGAGATGAATCCTATGATTCAAATTGTAGGTGCGCAACCCAGCGACGGGTCCCAAATTCCGGGAATCAGAAAATGGCCTCAGGAATATTTACCCAAAATATTTGATGCCAAGAAAGTAGATACGATCATAGAAGTTTCGGAGCAGGAAGCACGTGCCATGACTAAACGTTTGGCACTTGAAGAAGGTGTTTTTGCAGGAATGAGCAGTGGTGGTTCCGTGGCAGTTGCCGTAAAAATAGCTGAGAAATTAGAATCTGGAGTCATTGTCGCTATTATTTGTGACCGAGGCGATAGGTATTTATCTTCCGACTTGTTTGATTAAATTATACTAAAAACTAAATCGCAACCTTCCTTTTCTGTATCTTTCGAATATAAATGGAAGGTTGTTTGGTTTTAATTCGTTAGTACAAAATTTCCTTTTTGTGCATTTTAAATTCGTTTACAAATGAAAAACATCAAATTAATTTACAGCATATTATTTTTATCAATCATTATGGGAGGAAAAGTACGCGCGCAGGATTGGCCGAATTTAAATAAATATCAAAATGAAAATGCGAATTTGAAACCGGTAGCACAAGGAGACAAAAGAATAATATTTATAGGCGATTCCATAACCGAATTTTGGAGTGTATTAAATCCTGAATATTTCGCCGGAAAACCATACGTTAATCGCGGCATCAGCGGCCAAACCTCTCCACAAATACTTATTCGTTTTAGAGCCGATGTTATAGCATTAAAACCCGCTACGGTAGTTATTTTGGCGGGGATAAATGACATTGCCGGCAATACTGGTCCTTCAACATTAGAGATGATAGCAAATAATATTTTCTCGATGGTCGAATTGGCAAAAGCAAACCAGATAAAAGTGATTTTGTGTTCTGTATTGCCAGCTTACGATTTCTCTTGGAAACCCAATCAAAATCCTGCTGAAAAAGTTTTGGCACTAAATAAAATGATAAAAAAATACGCTGACGCTAATAATATTCTATATCTTGATTACTTTTCGGCTATGGTAGATGAACGGAACGGATTGAAAACTGCTTATTCCGAAGACGGTGTACATCCCAACAAAGTAGGTTATCAGATTATGGCTGCGCTTGCTGAAAAAGCAATCACGGAAGTTTTAGCAAGGAAATGAAGAAATAAATAGAAAACTATTTTTATCAAAAACAAAAAGGCTCGATTTAAATAAAATCGAGCCTTTTGTTATGTAAGATGTCGTTTATGCTAAAATAGCTGTACTTGAAATCGCTGCATTCAACACCTTAGAAACTGGACAGTTTTTCTCAGCTTTTGTTACTAATTGTTGAAAAGCATCCTCTGCTATTTCCTTTACTTTTGCTTGAACCGTTAAGTGTGACGTTACAATTGTTCCGTCCACAAAATCAATGTCGCATTTGGTTTCGATACTTTCAATTTCAAAACCTTCTTCGCTTATGTAAGCCGAAAGTTGCATCGTAAAACAGCCTGCGTGCGCGGCTGCAATCAATTCTTCCGGATTTGTTCCTACTCCTTCTTCAAAACGGGATTTGAACGAATATTGTGTGTCTTTTAATGTGGTAGTTTGCGTGGTTAGTTTCCCAGCTCCTTCTTTTAGTGAACCATTCCAGACTGCTGTTGCATTTCTTTTCATATTTTTCTGTTTTCTGTTGACTCAAATTTACTTCTTTTATTAAAAAATACTTTTAAACAAATGATAATTTAACTAAAATTTAAAGGTCATTTTTCATTAAAAAGATAATATAAATTTCGCTATTTTTAACACATGAAAAAAACTTTACTTATTTTATGTATTTTTTTATCAATAAGTTGCTTTGCTCAATTTAGCAAAACACATTACATACCGCCATTGACCTGTGCTACAAATTTAGCAGGGGATCATTATTTATATATTTCTACACCAAGCAGCACAAATGTAAATTTTAAAATTATTGCAAATGGAGCAACTATTGTTACGGATGTTGTAAAAAATAACACACCTTATATTTATTTTATAGGACAAGGTCAAGACACACAATTGTTTACTCCAAAGAGTAGTATTGGCATTGTAACAAATAAAGGATTTATAGTTGAAGCTGAAGATTTAATTTATGTAAGTGTTCGTGTTAATGCAGGCCTCAGTCAAACAGGTACTTATGTTCATGCGGGAGGACTGGTGTCAAAAGGGAACAGTGCATTAGGTAAAAATTTCAGGTTAGGTGCAATGTTAAATCCACTTTTCGATACTAGTGTATTGAACTTTGCATCGATTTTAGCTACAGAAAATGGTACAAAAGTCACGATCTCGAATATTGAAATCGGAACTAGACTTTCTAATGGCACCTCTGTTACTGGACCAATAGAAGTTATTTTAAACAAAAATGAAAGTTATGTTATAGCACTTGAAAACTACAACAATTCTGTTTCCAATAGTTCTAAAATGATTGGTGCTTTAGTGGAATCAGACAAACCAGTAGTGGTTAATTCAGGTTCCTTTGGAGGGAGCAATAGCACATTGCTTAATCTTCAAGGCTTTCCTGCAGGAAGAGACGTTGGATTTGACCAAATTGTCCCTTTTGAAAAAACAGGAAAAGAATATATTTTTGTAAAAGGGCTTGGTGCGGGACTGAATATGGAGTTAGAACGTGTTTTGTTGATTGCAAATAAACCACTTACCACTATATATTTGAATGACAATACCACACCTTTTATAACGTTAAATAATCCCGGTGATTATGTGGCTATTGATGGAAACCAATTTGTTAATGGGAATCTTTATGTAAAATCATCAGAAAATATATTTGCGTATCAAAGTATTGCGGGAAGTAATTCTCCCGCCAATCAAAATTTATTTTTTGTTCCACCTTTAAATTGTAGTACACCCAGCATTGTGGATAATATTCCATCCATTGAATCGATTGGCAATGTATTATATAATGGCGGATTGAATATTGTTACTGAAACAGGTGCTACAGTAACCATAAATAACAACCCGATCAATAGCGTTGCTGTTCCAGTAACAGGAAATACGAATTATGTGAGATATACCCTTTTTAATTTGGCAGGAAATATTACAGTTAAATCTACGAGGCAAGTGTATGTTTCTTACTTTGGTACAAATGGCGCTGCAACTTATGGGGGCTATTATTCCGGATTTGACACTAAACCAGAAATTGTTACAGATAAAATTGCTGTAGCGAACTCCGCGTGTATACCCAATGTTATTTTGAAAATTAGTACTTTATCTTCGTATGATACTTTTCAGTGGTATTTCAATGATAATCTAATTAACGACGCAAATTCAAATTCATATAAACCCACACAACCGGGATATTACCAAGTAAAAGGAAGTATTACAAATTGCCCTAATACCGACCCTATATTTTCAGATAAAATTCCGGTTAGCGCTTGCCCATTAGATTCAGACAATGACGGTACCAATAACAACATTGACGTCGACTTGGACAATGATGGAATCATAAATAATTCTGAAGCCAATATTTCGCTGCTAAGCCAGTCGAATACCACCTTAAGCCCAGATTATAATGCTACCATTACGGGAAGCGGAACGATTATCGGAAAACCATTATATGGATTTGTATCTGCAGTTCCAGCTGGAATAATAAATTCTGTATCATATACCTTAAATCTAATAAAAACAGAAAGTATTAGCATTAATTATATATCGCAGGATAATCCAAACCAAACTACTAATATTTCTGAATATTTAAATGCTGAAGGTGATTTTGTATTAAAAGTTCCTGCCGATAAAACAATTACTTTGACAGATCCGCAAAATCAGTTACTAGTGGATACTAACTATGACGGAATTTTTGAAAGCGGTGTAACTGAATATTCATCTTTCGAAATCCGTTTCAGATTAAAAAGCACCACTCCATTAGCTCCTGGCTTAGGAAGCTTTCAATTTTCATCTTATCTCACTAATTCAGTTACTCTGTCTCATACTAATCTTTCTGACGTAACAGTAAACAAAGCTATTTTCATGATTAATCGTACACAAACTTTTGATTCGGATTTAGACACAATTCCAGATATATTGGATATTGACAGTGATAATGACGGAATTCCTGATACCATTGAAGCACAAGGCAAAGGCTTTAAAGTTTTTTCTGGAATTGATGCCAATAAAAATGGTCTGGATAACGCTTTTGAACCTGGATTAATCCGAATTAACACTGACGATGATGTTTTTAATCCTTTTCCAGTTGTGTATGATATATTAGACTTAGACAGTGACAATGACGGAATTTTTGATTTAACTGAATCTGGCGGTATGGTTATCGATGCTAATAACGATGGAATTATTGATGGCTCAACTGCTGCTTTTGGTACGAATGGTTTATTTGACGGACTTGAAACGAGTCTAGATAGCGGCAAACTAAAGTATACCATTTCTGACACCGATTTGGATGGCACTTTAAATTACATCGATTTGGATAGTGATAATGATCTCTGTTTTGATGTTATTGAAGCCGGTTTTAGTGACCCCGATGCTAATGGATTATTAGGCAATAACCCCATAATGGTAAATACTAAAGGGAGAGTTACAAGCGGTGTAGGCTACATGATCCCAAATAACAATTACGTAATTGCTGCGCCAATAGTAATCTCCGCTCAACCTCAGGCAAGTCCAACCTGTGAGTTAGAAAATACCACAATCACAGTCCTTGATAATGGTGGAAATACGTATCAGTGGCAATTGTCAACTGACGGAACAACTTGGAATAATATTCTGAATAATGCAAAATATCAGAATGCAACAACAAAAACTTTAACATTGATAAAAGTTACCAATGCAATGAATGGTTATAAATACAGAGTGAAACTGGATAAAATTGGAAATTCATGTGGCTTGATTTCTTCCGAAACTACTTTGACAATTTATACTTTACCGGTAGTCAATGCTGTCACAATTGTACAATGTGATGATGACACAGATGGTTTCTCTGATTTTAATTTAACCGTGAAAAATGATGCGATTTCTTCTAATGCACCGTCGGAAACATTCACTTATTACACCTCCCTTGCCGGAGCTGAAAATACAGATTCCACTAAATTAATTACCAATTCATTAGCTTTTAGAAATAAAGTTTCAGGAAGCATGCCAGTTTGGGCAAGAGTAGAAAATAATAATGGCTGCATCAGTGTCGCTCAAATAACATTGGTGGTATCTACTACCCAAATTCCAGCTTCATTCACTCGGTCGTTTTCTATATGCGACGACTTGGGATCAGTTAATGACGATACGGATGGCATCGCAACCTTTGATTTTAGTAGTGTAACTACTGATATTTCAGCTACTCTTCCACCTTCAAGTTCTTCTTATTCGATTAAATTTTATAAAAATGAAGCTGATGCTTTATCCGAAAATTATGAGATAACAAGTACTTCAAACTACAGAAATGAAGGCTATCCAAATCAACAAAAAATATGGGTTCGAGTAGAAAGCACTGCTAATAATGCCTGTTATGGTTTGAGTCCAAGAGTTACGTTAATCGTCAATCCAAAACCAAATATTGATACAAATGAAGATTTGAAAGAAAATAAATTAGTTTGCTCTAACCTTCCTACTTTTTTTGTAAAAATCGATGCTGGCATTCAAGACGGTTCACCAACCACCGATTATACCTACATATGGTCAAGGGATAATAACATTCTGCCGAATCAGACAAGTTATACTTTGGATGTAAATCAAGAGGGGAATTATGCTGTAGAAGTCAGAACTCTTGCCGGCTGCAGCAGAATAAGAAACATAAAAGTAACCGCTTCAGATGTTGCGAAAATTACAAATATTGCTATCACAGATTTGTCCGAAACCAATACGGTGACAGTTACGGTAAGTGGACAAGGAGAGTATGAATACAGTATTGATTCACCGTTTGGACCTTTTCAAGATTCTAATTTCTTTGATAATATAGCTGCTGGAATACATGAAGTATACATCAATGATAAAAATGGTTGTGGAACAGTGAGCCAAAAAATAGCCTTAATTGGCGTACCTAAATTTTTCACTCCAAATGGAGACGGCCAAAATGATTATTGGAATGTAAAAGGAGTAAATGCTAATTTTAATGCAAATTCTACTATCTATATTTATGACCGGTACGGCAAGTTGCTAAAACAAATTACGGCCAGCAGTCAAGGTTGGGACGGTACGTTTACCGGACAGCCTTTACCCTCTGATGATTATTGGTACGCCATAAAATTAGATGACGGAAGAGAAGCTAAAGGCCATTTTAGTTTAAAGAGATAACAGAATAAAAAAAAATATCTCATAAATTAACCTTCTGAGCATGTTTTTTCCAATAAATTCTGATATTCACCAACATTAATAAATTATCTCTAACGCTTATTTGAGTCAAGAACAGCAAAGTGCGAAATTAGAAACCATAAAAAAAGCCATTCGAATCAACGAATGGCTTTTAAGCTTTATAAAAAATAAAATTAGATTTTAAATCTTTTTCTATCGGTTTCTGTCAGATATATTTTTCTCAAACGAATAGATTTTGGAGTTACCTCAACATATTCATCTTTTTGAATGTACTCTAATGCTTCCTCAAGAGAGAAAATAACCGGAGGAATAATTCTAGCTTTATCATCATTTCCAGAAGAACGAACATTTGATTGTTTTTTCTCTTTCGTCACGTTCACGCACATATCATCGCTACGGGAGTTTTCTCCAATTACTTGACCTTCATAAATTTCATCATTAGGATTAACGAAGAATCTACCACGATCTTGCAACTTATCGATAGAATAAGGAATCGCTTTTCCTTTTTCCATAGAAATCAATGAACCTTTGTTACGTCCAGAAATTTCTCCTTTGTAAGGCTCATATCCTATAAAACGGTGTGCCATAATTGCCTCACCAGCAGTAGCAGTAAGCAATAGGTTACGCAATCCGATAATTCCACGTGATGGAATATTGAATTTTATAATCATACGCTCACCTTTAGTTTCCATACTCAACATTTCTCCTTTACGGAAAGAAACAAACTCCACCGCTCTTCCTGAAAGATTTTCTGGTAAGTCAATTGTTAATTCCTCAATTGGCTCACATTTTTTACCATCAATTTCTTTAATAATAACTTGTGGTTGACCAATTTGCAATTCATATCCTTCTCTTCTCATTGTTTCAATAAGAACTGACAAGTGAAGTACTCCACGACCAAAAACCATAAACTTATCTGCTGAATCAGTTTCACCCAATTTCATCGCTAAGTTTTTTTCCAATTCCTTATTCAACCTGTCTCTAATATGACGAGAAGTTACAAATTTACCTTCTTTTCCAAAGAAAGGAGAGTCATTGATGGTAAACAACATACTCATTGTTGGCTCATCAATAGTAATTGTTTGTAAGGCTTCCGGATTTTCAAAATCAGCGATTGTATCACCAATTTCAAAACCTTCAACTCCGATAATTGCGCATATATCTCCAGCAATTACTTCTTGAACTTTTTTACGACCAAGTCCTTCAAAAGTGTGTAATTCTTTAATACGTGATTTCATTATAACACCATCTCTTTTGCACAAAGATATTGGCATTCCTTCTCTTAACACACCTCTTTCTAAACGACCAATGGCGATACGACCAGTAAATGCTGAAAAGTCTAATGAAGTGATCAACATTTGAGGAGTTCCTTCAGATACTTTAGGAGCTGGTACATTAGCAATAACCATGTCTAATAACGCTTCCACATTATCAGTTACGTTTTCCCAATGATCAGACATCCAATTATTTTTAGCCGAACCGTAAACCGTTGGAAAATCCAACTGCCATTCTTCTGCTCCTAACTCAAACATTAAGTCAAAAACTTTTTCATGAACTTCTTCAGGCGTACAGTTTTCTTTATCAACTTTATTAATAACAACGCATGGTTTTAAACCAAGGTCTAACGCTTTTTGTAATACAAAACGTGTTTGTGGCATAGGTCCTTCAAAAGCATCTACTAGTAGACAAACGCCATCAGCCATGTTCAAAACACGCTCTACCTCACCACCAAAATCGGCGTGACCAGGAGTATCGATAATGTTGATTTTTGTTCCTTTGTATACTACAGAAACATTTTTAGAAGTAATAGTAATACCTCTTTCACGCTCTAAGTCGTTGTTATCAAGGATTAAGTCACCTGTGTTTTCGTTGTCACGAAATAACTGACAGTGATACATAATTTTATCAACCAAAGTTGTTTTACCGTGATCGACGTGGGCAATAATTGCAATGTTTCTAATAGATTCCATCTGTGATTTTTAATGGGTGCAAAGGTACACTTTATTTTGATATAAAAAATATTTATACAATAGTTTACATATTGTTAACCTATTAGACACAAAAACAGAACTTAAAAAAACCTTGAAAAATAAGTTCCCATTGATGTTTAATAATTCGGCAATAATTATTTATATTTGAGTAATGAAAAGCAAAACCAATCAAGTAATCATCATCTACATTCTTATTTCAATCTTTGTAGCTGTTGTTAGTCATAAATTACTACTACAATATATTTCCAATGAAAAACTTCCGCTTTACACCTTTACTACAGACCTATTATTTATACTCTTCACCGGAATAATTTTCAAACTTGTCCTCTCGAAAAACGACAATCGAAACATAGCCACATTTGAAAAAATTAAAAAGTCGAATACCGAAATTAAGGAGTCAAATGAAAAATACGATATCGTAGCAAAAGCAACCAGTGATACGATTTGGGACTGGAAAATACAGGACGACAACTTTTCTTGGAACAAAGGAATCGAAAATGTTTTTGGCTACAAACCAGAAGAAGTTGGCAATAATTCAACATGGTGGTTTGATAAAATTCACCCCGAAGACAGCATCAAAATGTCTATCAAACTGTATTCCTTTATTGAACAAAAAACCGAAAAATGGCAGGATCAATACCGCTTCAGATGTTCTGACAATTCTTATAAATATGTTTTAGACAGAGGTTTTTTATTGAAAGATGAAAACGGAAAAGCAATCAGAATGATTGGGGCGATACAAGACATCACCAAACAAAAAGAGGAAGAACAAAGACTTAAATTATTAGAGACCGTTATTACTCAATCTAAAGATTCCATAATCATTACCGAGGCCGATTCTTTTGATGCAAAAATCCCCAACATTATTTATGTTAACCCCGCTTTTTCAATCATGTCAGGATACGAATCTGATGAGATCATTGGAAAATCTCCCGATCTTTTCAACAGCCCAAACTCTAATGTTAATGCGCTTGAAAAGCTTTTAAAAGCAATTAAAAATAAAGAAGAATGCTTAATAGAAACAATCAGCTACACTAAAAATAAAGATGAATACTGGGTGCGCCTTTCTATGATCCCTATTTACAATTCTGACAACGAGCTTTCCCACTGGATTTCCATTCAAAGAGATATCACTGAAGAAAAAAAGCAAGAAAAGGAAAAAGAACAGCTTATAAGAGAACTGACACAGAACAATAAAGACTTAAAGCAGTTCTCCTACATTACTTCGCACAACCTAAGAGCTCCATTATCAAATTTAACGGGACTACTAAACTTAATTGAAGATATTCCTATTGAAAACCAAGAATTGAAGGAAATTTTAAGCGGTTTTAATAAATCTACTCATTTATTAAACGACACCATCAACGATCTTGTTAAAGTAATCATTATAAAAGATAATCCTTCCATCAAAAAAGAAGCGGTGTTGATAAAAGAAATATTTGAAAATGTTTTTAGTCAACTTAATTTCCAAATTGAATTGTACAGACCAATCATTAAACTCGATTTTGAAAAAGTTTCAATAATAAATATCAATAAAGCTTACTTAGAAAGCATAGTATTAAACCTTTTAACGAATTCCATCAAATACAAATCGGAAAATAGAAAACTAAAAATAACTATTACCACTGACCAAATTGATGATACTGTTGTTTTAACTTTTAAAGACAATGGGATAGGAATCGACTTAGTTCGAAATAAAGATAAAGTTTTTGGGCTTTACCAACGTTTTCACAATTACCCAGACAGCAAAGGACTGGGATTGTATTTAGTAAAATCACAGGTCGAAACTATGGATGGAACTATCGATATAGAAAGTGAAGTTAACCAAGGGACTACTTTTACATTAACATTTAAAAACAAACAATAATGTTAGATCAAATTTTATGCGTTGATGATGATCCCATAACACTTATGCTTTGCAAAAAAGTAATTACTAAATCTTCATTTTCCAATGAAATTATCACATCACAAAATGGCGAAGAAGCGCTTAGTTACTTCAATACGATAAAAAACACCAACAATAAAAACAAGCCAATCCCACATCCACAATTAATTTTTTTGGATTTAAACATGCCTGTAATGGGGGGTTGGGAATTTCTGGATCATTTTAATAGCCAAGAATTTTCAGAATTCAGCACTATAAAAGTGGTTGTTCTTTCTTCTACAATTGATCCTGAGGACTTGGAAAAATCGAAACAATATCCAATGGTAATTGACTTTTTATCAAAACCCATCAGTCAGTCCATGCTCGAATATTTAAAGAATAAATTAAAATAAAAAAAATATAACACATAAAAAAAGCCCTCGTAAATGAGAGCTTTTTCTATATATTAAACATTGTATTGATTACAATTTAGCAACAAGTTTCGTTAATTTAGATTTTAAATTAGAAGCTTTATTATCATGAATGATATTGTTCTTCGCTAATTTATCAATCATAGAAATTACACTTGATAATTTAGATGTAGCATCAATTTTATCAGTTGCTATTCTTAGTGCTTTTATGGCATTACGAGTAGTTTTGTGTTGGTATCTGTTTAATACTCTTCTCTTTTCGTTACTTCTGATTCTCTTTAGAGCTGATTTATGATTTGCCATTTTATTGCTTTTTTATCTTTTACTATTTTTTTGTAGTCCGTAAGGGAATCGAACCCCTGTTACCAAGACGAAATCTTGGCGTCCTAACCCCTAGACGAACGGACCATTATCCCCTAAGTTTTTATCAATCAAAATATTGAAATTTGTAGCCCGTAGCGGAATCGAACCGCTCTTACATGGATGAAAACCATGCGTCCTAACCGATAGACGAACGGGCCAAACTTCCTTCTAAGTTCAGGAATACTTTAACATGCAATAAAAATAGTAGCCCGTAGCGGAATCGAACCGCTCTTACATGGATGAAAACCATGCGTCCTGACCGATAGACGAACGGGCCCTGCTTCTCTAATGCGGATGCAAAAATACAACTATTTTTGAAACGTACAATAGTAGATGCAAAAAAAATTATTTTTTTTTAATACGCCTTCGCAAACAACACTCTTCCAATTGAACTTTCCCCTGTAAAGACACAGCTTCCCGTCTCTTCTACTCTATCCAAAGGAATGCATCTGATAGTAGCTTTAGTCAGGTCTTTAATCTTCTCTTCAGTAGCTGCAGTTCCATCCCAATGTGCTGATACAAAACCCCCTTTAGTGTCTAAAACTTCTTTAAACTCTTCAAAACTATTTACTTCAGTGATGTGCGTATTTCTATAATTTAATGCCTTTTCGAACAATTCTTTTTGAATTTGCTCTAACAAATCACTGATGTAATTCGTAATTCCATCTTTAGAAACCACTTCTTTTGTCAACGTATCTCTTCTTGCCACCTCGAAAGTTCCATTTTCTAAATCTTTTGGACCTACCGCAATTCTTACAGGAACACCTTTTAATTCCCATTCTGCAAATTTAAAACCTGGTTTTTGTGTTGTTCTATCGTCGTATTTCACAGAAATATTTAATTTCTTAAATGCTTTTACCAAAACCTCTACTTCGACCGTAATGGCTTCTAGTTGTTCGTCTGTTTTATATATAGGAACAATTACTACTTGAATCGGCGCCAAATTAGGGGGCAATACCAATCCCTGATCATCTGAATGCGTCATTACCAGAGCGCCCATCAAACGAGTTGAAACACCCCAAGATGTTCCCCATACATATTCTTGCTTCCCTTCGACATTGGCAAATTTCACATCAAACGCTTTCGCAAAATTCTGACCTAAGAAATGTGAAGTTCCCGCTTGCAATGCTTTACCATCTTGCATCAAAGCTTCGATACAATAGGTTTCCTCCGCTCCCGCAAACCGTTCGGTTTCTGTTTTTATTCCTTTGATAACTGGAATTGCCATGAAATTCTGAGCAAAATCAGCATATACATTCATCATTTTTTCTGATTCTTCAACAGCCTCCATTTTAGTTGCATGAGCGGTATGTCCTTCTTGCCACAAAAACTCTGCTGTTCGCAAGAACAATCGTGTTCTCATTTCCCAGCGTACCACATTTGCCCATTGATTAATCAACAAAGGCAAATCTCTATACGATTGCACCCAACCTTTGTACGTTGACCAGATAATGGCCTCACTTGTAGGACGAACGATTAATTCCTCTTCTAATTTAGCATTTGGATCCACCATTAATTTCCCCGGTCTGTCAGGATCATTTTTTAATCTATAATGAGTAACGATTGCACATTCTTTTGCAAACCCTTCCGCATTTTTTTCTTCAGCTTCAAACATGCTTTTTGGAACAAATAAAGGAAAATAAGCATTTTGATGCCCGGTTTCTTTAAACATTCGATCCAACTCCGCTTGCATTTTTTCCCATATCGCATAACCGTAAGGTTTTATAACCATACAACCTCTGACTCCTGAATTTTCGGCTAAATCGGCTTTGACAACCAACTCGTTATACCATTTTGAATAATCTTCTGCTCTTGTAGTTAAGTTCTTACCCATATTGAATAGTTTGGCACAAATTTTGCATTATTGATTTAAAATAAATAGTTCAGCAAAACTAACTATTTTTGTAGTGTACAACAATAAAAACTCCACATATATGAAAACTAGTACTCTTTCTTTCCAAAATACTTCAATTTACTATATTGTTGGATTTTTGAGCCTCTTATTGGCATCTTGTGGCTCTTACCAAAACAGTTCTTACTATGATTCTGACGGAATTTATGGTAATACCGGAAATAGAGCCATTGTGACTGAGACGCAAAATGCACCAAACAATCATTATAAGGATTACTTTGGGTCATTACAAAACACCAATCAACCTGTTGAAATCTTTACAGATGTTGATAATTATAATGATTACAGTTTAGAGAATGATACGTTACAAAACAATAATCCCAATTATCCCGGTTGGGGCAGTAATCCTCAAACTGTAAATGTCAATATTTACGATACCGGATGGGCAATGAATAATTGGTACGGAAATAATTGGGGATGGAATGGCGGATACGGTTGGGGTATGAACAATTGGTATGGAAACAATTGGGGTTTTAACGGTGGTTTTGGCTGGGGTATGAACGTTGGTTTTGGTTGGAATAACTGGGGATGGAATAATTTCTACGGAAACAATTGGGGTTGGAATAATTTGTATGGAAACAACTGGGGATATTCAAATTATAACAACAACAGCGCTTACTCTCACAATCCAGGTCGTAGAGGATCTTCGTACGCAAATTCAGTAAACAGTAATCGAAATTCTGGGAACTACAACAGAACACAAAGCACTACAATCAATAGAAGAGCTGTAAACTCAGAGTATAGAGGAAATAACGCTACTGATTTTGGAAGAGGTTCTTCCGGTCGATTGAATAGAACAAGTCCGACTTTTTCCAGAAACCAAGTACAATCACAAAATAATTCTAATTACAATCCAGGCAGAAGAGGCACTACTACTAATGCTCGGAACGAAAGTAATGCTCCTTCCAGATCATACACGCCTGCTGCAAGAAATGATAACAATTCGAGATCGTATACTCCAAGCTCGAATAGTAGTTCCAGATCAAGTAATTCTGGCGGTGGCGGAAGATCTTCTGGTGGTCGAGGCGGTAGAGGATAATTTAATTTCTCTACTTTTATAGTGTAAAATTAAAAAATTTGAAATACATGAAAAAATATATATTCTTACTAGCATTGGGCTTGACTGCAAATATTGCACAATCACAAGAAATCTCGGATGCGATGCGTTATTCGCAGGACAATTTGAACGGAACTGCTCGGTTTAGAGCTATGAGTGGTGCTTTTGGAGCACTTGGAGGCGATTTATCTTCCATAAATGTTAATCCTGCAGGTTCCGCAATTTTTTCAAATAACCAAATGGGGATTACGCTGAGTAATAACGACACTAAAAACAACTCGAATTACTTTGGTAATACAACATCCGAAAAAACAAATTCTTTTGATTTGAATCAAGCTGGAGCTGTTTTTGTGTTTAACAACAGAGGTAATAACGGCAATTGGAAAAAAGTTTCATTAGGTGTCAACTATGAAAATACCAATAATTTTGACAATGGATTATATTCTGCAGGAACCAATCCAAACAATTCGATAGCTAATTATTTTTTGAGTTATGCCAATAACGGGAATAATGGAACGCCAGTTCCGCAACAGTTTGTAAATAGAGAATCGGGAGAATCCATATCTGATTTATACTCCTTTTTAGGAAGAAATTTGCCCAACAGCCAATTTCCTAGGTTAAGCGGTTTTGATGCCCAACAGGCATTTTTGGGTTACCAAGCCTTTGTCATAAATGCAGTTGATGAAAATAATGAAAATTCGCCTTATTCATCAAATGTTCCGACCGGAGGAAATTATTATCAAGAAAATTCGGTTTATAGCACTGGCTATAACGGAAAATTATCTTTCAACGCAGCCACTTCTTTTAAAGATAAATTATACATAGGATTAAACTTAAATTCCCATTTTACAGATTATCAAAGATCATCCGGTTTTTACGAAGACAACAACAATCCGTTGGATTCCAATTACAAAGTAAAACGAATACAATTTAACAATGATTTAAAAACTTACGGAACAGGTTTCTCGTTTCAAGTAGGAGTCATAGCAAAATTGACGAATGAGGTGCGTCTGGGATTGGCGTATGAATCTTCAACTTGGTACACCCTGAATGATGAGTTATCACAAAGTCTTGTTGCTGTCAGCAGCAATTCGGGTGAAGAATTACCATCCGATGTTGTAGACCCTCAAATCATTAATGTTTACGAAGCTTACAAATTACAAACACCCAGCAAGGTAACCGGAAGTTTCGCTTATATTTTTGGAAAAACAGGATTAATTAGTATCGATTATGCAATGAAAGATTACAGCAACACTAAATTCAAACCGAAAAATGATGCGTATTTTAATGGATTAAATAGCGATCTGGATTCGATGCTGGACACTACAGGCGAATTAAGAATAGGTGCCGAATATAAAATTGAGGCTTTGAGTTTAAGAGCAGGATATCGTTACGAGCAAAGTCCTTATAAAAATGCCGTAACTATAGGTGATTTGACTGGTTATTCAGCAGGTTTAGGATACAGTTTTGGTTCAACCAAAGTAGATTTAGCCTATTCGTATGCAAAAAGAAATTTTCAGCAAGGATTTTTCAACCAAGGATTTACTGACGGAGCAAACATAGACGCCATTAATAACAATGTGTCGTTGTCGCTTTTGTTTGAATTGTAATCACATCAAAAAATAAAATTTAGAATCCGTTTCGTGATTATGAAACGGATTTTTTTTAGCCCTGATGGAAGTGAAAATCCTCCCGATTTTTTTCAAGAGATTACTTCACCTAGTAGTCATTTTTATAGGAGTTCAGTGAACTTTGTTTGTAGCGTACAGCAGGAATAGCTTCATAAAAATCTGAAAAGGAACTGAAATAAGTTCAATTTGAATAAAAAATTGTAATTTTGCAAAATTCCCAAATTATCGGGATTCTAATGTTATGAGAACTAAGTCTTTAAAAAAGAATAAAATAAACGTAATCACTCTTGGGTGTTCGAAAAATGTGTATGACAGTGAAGTGCTTATGGGTCAGCTACGCGCTAACGGCAAAGATGTTACACATGAAGCACCAGAAGCCGAAGAGGGAAATATTATTGTAATAAATACTTGTGGATTTATTGATAATGCGAAAGCTGAATCGGTGAATATGATTTTGGAATATGCGGACAAGAAAGAGCGAGGACTGGTTGATAAAGTGTTTGTTACCGGATGTTTGTCAGAACGTTACCGTCCAGATTTAGAAAAAGAAATACCAAATGTTGACCAGTTTTTTGGAACTACTGAATTACCACAATTACTGAAAGCTTTAGGAGCCGATTATAAGCATGAATTATTGGGAGAACGATTGACTACAACTCCAAAAAATTATGCGTATTTAAAAATTTCTGAAGGTTGTGACAGACCGTGCAGCTTTTGTGCGATTCCGTTAATGCGAGGAAAAAACGTTTCGCAAACTATTGAAAAATTAGTAAAAGAAGCTGAAGGTTTAGCCAAAAATGGCGTAAAAGAATTAATCTTGATTGCTCAAGATTTGACCTATTACGGTTTAGATCTTTATAAAAAGAGAGCACTTGGAGAATTACTGGAAGAATTAGTAAAAGTAGAAGGAATCGAGTGGATTCGTTTGCATTACGCTTTCCCTACCGGTTTCCCTATGGAAGTATTAGAAATCATGAAACGTGAACCAAAGATTTGCAATTATATTGATATTCCGTTGCAACATATTGCTGATTCAGTATTAAAATCTATGCGACGTGGAACAACTCAGGAGAAAACAACAAAACTATTAAAAGATTTCAGGGCAGCTGTTCCTGGAATGGCTATACGTACCACTTTGATTGTAGGATATCCAGGAGAAACGCAAGAAGATTTCAACATATTAAAAGATTTTGTCCAACAAATGAAATTTGACAGAATGGGTTGTTTTGCTTATTCTCACGAAGAAAATACCCATGCTTATTTACTGGAAGATGACGTTCCGGATACTGTAAAACAAGAACGTGCTAATGAAATTATGGAATTACAATCTCAAATTTCTTGGGATTTAAACCAAGAAAAAGTAGGACAAACATTCAGATGTATTATTGATCGAAAAGAAGGTGCCCATTTTGTTGGTCGAACTGAATTTGACAGTCCTGATGTAGATAATGAAGTTCTTATTGATGCCTCTAAACACTACGTAAAAACAGGTGAATTTGTGATGATAAAAATTACCGAGGCAACAGAATTTGATTTATACGGAGAACCAGCATAACTGCAGATAATTTTTAAATTCATTCAAAAACGCTAATATGAAAGCTATTCAATCCATTGTTCTTATTGCATTTGTACTGTTCTTTTCCAATGCTGTTTCGGCACAATACGGAAATGGAGGATATGGAAACGGTTACGGGAATGGCTACGGAAGTAATCGCAGAATGAATAGCGGAATGGACCAAACTAGAGCTCAGGAAAAACCTAAAGAAATTCCTGCTGAAGTAACGGTTGGAAAAATCATGGAGCGAATAAAACCAGAGCTTATTCTTGATGCACTTCAGGAAATTGCAATATCTAATATTCTGGTGGAGAGCATAAAAACACAAGGCATGCTTATAAAAGCAGAAGTTAGTCAAGTGGACAAAATAAAAAACATTCAAGCTCTTTCAGAAACTACTGATAGGAAAATAATGGAATTATTGAACAAAGACCAAAAGGAAAAATATATTGCTATGAATGAAGAAGCAAAAAATCCTAAAAAATCGAAATCTAAAAAGAAAGCAAAACAATAATTTTTTTGTCAAACACAAAAATTAATTCCCAATATGAGAAAAATTTTTTACTATTTAATTTTTGCTGTTGCCATCATTTCTTGCGCGCCAAATCGTTTTAAAAAGAGCGAAAAAATATACGATACTAAATTAAAAACATTAAAAAAAACCATATCCAATAAGGATTCGCAACCTTTACCTGAGATTCCTTATGTGTCGATGAATATTGACACTTTATACACTAAACAATTGCATACGTATAAGGATACAATTTTCAAAATGGGCTCAACACCTCTCGAAAATGGGATTAACACCGAATGGGTAGG
The DNA here is from genome assembly GCF_049896525.1 of Flavobacterium sp. DSR3-2. Classification (NCBI taxonomy): domain Bacteria; kingdom Pseudomonadati; phylum Bacteroidota; class Flavobacteriia; order Flavobacteriales; family Flavobacteriaceae; genus Flavobacterium; species Flavobacterium sp. DSR3-2. The sequence continues at coordinate 64,655 of NZ_JAFCUM010000013.1, read as the reverse complement.
AACAGTAAATTTTAACTTACGCAAACCTAATTTAATTGTTATTCACCATACTGCACAGGATTCATTGCAACAAACTATCAAAACGTTTACAAAAATAGAGACTAAGGTTAGTTCCCACTATCTCATTTCAGATGATGGAAAAGTAGTTCAAATGCTGAACGATTACTTACGTGCCTGGCATGCCGGCAATGGTTCATGGGGAAAAAACACCGATATAAATTCAAATTCAATAGGAATCGAACTGGATAATAACGGTTTAGAGGTTTTTTCTGAATTACAGATTAATAGTTTACTGGCTCTTTTGACTAAATTAAAAAAAGAGTACAACATTCCAACGCAAAATATCATAGGTCATGCGGATATTGCACCAACAAGAAAAAAAGATCCAAGTGCATTATTTCCTTGGAAAATATTAGCCGAAAAAGGTTTCGGAGTTTGGCCTGATGAATTTTTAGAAACAGCACCAATTGATTTCAATGCAGAACAAGGATTGCGAATCATAGGATACGACACTAAAAATCTGACTGCAGCAATTATGGCTTTCAAACTTCATTTCATTCAGAACGAAGTGAATGGTCTATTGGACGAAAAAACGATAAATACGATTTATTCTATTTATAAAAAGCAATAATCTATTGTATTCTTACCTAATAAAAACGGTTTTTTGATTCTTTCAAAAAACCGTTTTCTATTTATAATCAGCTCTTTTCTTTCCATTTAATTTCTTAAGCTTACTAATTTTAAAATAAAAAAGCTTCCAAAATAAACTGCCTCCAAAAGTTTGGACAAATTTATAATCAATTTTAAAAATAGGAAACTCGATATTGTCTCGGGCACATTTTGTTCACATTTGACTTAATTCTTTCACTATTGTACTAGTTTACACATTGTTTGATTTCCCGCTTTAGTTCATCTAAACTTGCAAATTTATGTATGTTGATTAATTCTGATTTTAGTATTCCAAAAAAGTTTTTTATGATAGCATTATCTAAACAATTTTCTTTTCTGTACATACTTTGTTTAATTCCTTTTTCTTTTGACTAGTATTGCTATTGTTTCATATGGCATTTCCAGCCTTGGTCTATTGTAAGCTCAAATTAGTGTGTTAGGTGTCTTTTTAAATGTTTTTTCGAGAATCACAACTACTCGATTAATAATAGGCCGTTCGGTAAGTTTATAACTAATTATTTCTTGATTAAATAAGGCAACAATAGCCCATAACTACAGTTTCTTTCGAGAGATATTAAATTTGGTTTTATCGGTTGCCCATTTTTGATTTGGAGCTTTCACTTTAAAATTCCTCTTTTAAAAGGTCTAAAGCTATTTTACCTTGCTCTACTTTGTAAAATTTGTATTTTTTTACTCTAATTAAACTTTTTAGCACTAATAGTTTCATTAATCTTGAAGCGGTTTTATGATTGATACTTATTCCTCTATGGTTCATTTCATCTGTTGTCCTCCTGTAACCTTAGCGACCTTTATCTTTATAATAAATGCGTTTTATCAACTCTTTAATCACTTGATAATTATCAATAAAGCAAATCAAGATTGCAATACAAATAAAACATTAACAGGAAAGACAAATGTCAACATGCGTTTTGAATAAAAGCTAGTTCAGTGTTAAATTGAACATTTATGCTTCTAATTCCGCTTCTTCGGTAAGCCCCAAAACTTGCAGGCTATTGTACTTTAAATAAAAAAAATGCTTTATACTGTGATTTTTCTAACGTTTGCTACACTAATAGAATAGTGACTTCACAATCAAGGCAATTGTTTAATATAAATTAAATTTAGAAAAATGAAAAAAATTATCATCCCTTTAATTTTGTTTTTTTTTATTGCTTCTCATGCTCAAGACCTTTCAGGTAAATGGAGCGGTATTATTGAAAGTGGAAAAAGTGAACCCGTTGTTTTCAATTTCACTATTGAAAAAAGTGGCGAAAATTTCTCAACAACAATAGACATTCCTGCTCTAAGAGCTGCAAATCTAAAACCAAAGAAAACTGTTTTTTCAAATGAAAAATTAGTTGTCGATGGGTCGAATTTGGGTTTTAAATACCAAGGCACCTTCAAAAAAGATTTGCAACAAATAGATGGAATTTTTACTGAAGGTTTAAATGCTTTGCCATTGGTTCTAAAAAAAGTACAAATTGAAACTCACAATGCTTTTAAAAGACCTCAAGAACCAGTAAAACCATATCCATATAAAGAAGAAGAAATAACATTCCGCAATAACGAAGCAAATATAACTTTATCAGGAACACTTACACTTCCTGACAGAACTGGGGAATATCCAATTGCTATATTAATTAGCGGTAGTGGACCACAAGATCGGGATGAAACTTTTTATGAACACAAGCCGTTTCTTGTGCTTTCGGATTACCTGACGAGACATGGAATTGGGGTGTTCCGTTATGATGACAGAGGTGTGGGAAAATCTACCGGCGACCATAGTGCTGCAACATCAAAAGATTTGGCTACCGATGTCTTGAGTGCTATTAAATATTTAAAATCGAGGAAATTTAGCAAGCAAATTGGACTGATTGGCCACAGCGAAGGGGCTATTATTGCACCAATGGTTGCCAATCTCAATAAAAATATTTCCTTTATAGTTATGCTTGGAGGAACAGGAATCTCTGGAAGTGAAGTTTCACTCTATCTTTCAAAAAAAACAAGAGGTTTTCCTGTGCAAGATGAAGCTTTGTATGAGTCCGCAATCAAAAAAGCTATTCAAATAGCCGCTACAGATAAAGAATTAGTTGACATCAGAAAAGATTTAAAAATACACTATCATGAAGCTATAGTTCCCATGTTGAAACCAATAATTAATTCTGCCGCAAAAATTGAAGAAATTATTGCCAACCTAATCGAAATAAGAACCTCTCCTTGGAACAGATACTTTTATAATTATAATCCAGCAAATGAGCTCGAAAAAGTAACTTGTCCTGTCCTTGCTTTAAATGGCAGTAAAGACATGCAGGTTCAGCCAAAAATTAATCAAGAGGAAATTACAAAGGCTTTAAATAAAGGACGTAATAAAGATTTTTCAATCTTTGAAATTCCAAATCTCAATCATTTATTTCAAGAATGTGTATCCGGTGAAATGAACGAATACAGTTCTATAACGTAAACGATAGCACCATTTGTGCTAAAGCAAATTTCCGATTGGATATTGGTTCATAGTAAGTAATTTTGATAGTAACTATTTTATTAAATCTTAACGGATAAAAAAGAAAAATTTACAACTGCCATAAAAGCTAATCAAGGTACAATCTACAAAATTGCATCAATTTACACCGACACGATTGATGATAGAAAGGATTTATTACAGGAAATCATTTATAACCTTTGGAAATCATTTGACAGTTTCAATCAAAAATCAAGTTTTAACACTTGGCTGTATAGAGTTGCTATGAATGTTGCCATTTATAATTTAAAAACTGCAAAAAGAAAAATAACCACTGTTCCAATAGCGGATCAATATTTAGATGTAAATGAGGATGAAAACAACCATTTTGAAGAAAAAGTAACCCTGTTGAAATAACATCTCGATAATCTTAATTTACTGGATAAAGGAATTGTAATGCTATATTCAGAAAACAAAAGCTACCAGGAAATTGCCGAAATTACAGGGCTGTCTGAAAGCAATGTAGGAACAAAAATGGCACGTATTAAAGAAAAGTTGAAAAAACAAATAAATAACAAAACTGATTATGGAACTAGATGATTTAAAAAACTCTTGGAGTGAAGTATCCGGCCAGGAAAAAATAGATATAAAAATGACTGACCAAATAACAACATTTAAATACAAATCAAATTTTAAAAAAATTATTTATCCTGAAATAATCGGCATTCTGATTTGCATTCTTGGCGTTATTTACATTGGGTTACATTTTGATAAATTAAACACCAATTTATTGAAAGGAACGGGCATTCTAACCATTGTTCTTTTATTACTAATCCCAGTAATTAGTTTAATCAGTCTTCTGCAATTCAATAATGGCGTTGATACAAATAAAACATATTCAGAAACATTAAAAGATTTTGCAACCCAAAAAATTCGATTTTATACACTTCATAAAATAAGTACCACGTTATCTTATTTATTATTAGTAGGTATTATTATTTTACTTTCTAAACTTTTTGGAGAAACTGAAATTTCTAAAAGCAAGTATTTTTGGATTTTTTCTTTTTCATTTGGTTATATATTTTTGTTATACTATTCGAAATGGGTTTCAAAAAAATACAAGAACACATTACAACAAGCAGAATTTTTGTTAAAAGAATTAGATCATTAAACAAAAACAATAGCTTACAACAGTCAGAGTTTCGTTGCTTGAGCAGCACGAACAATGAATTAAAATCATTGAACACCAAAATAAATTTACCTATAGTGAAGTAAACTCTTGTTGAATGCGTCCGGTTATAAGTCTACTCATACAACAAGCTTACTTAAAGTTTTGAGAGGGATTTTCAAGAGGATTTTTTATCTTTTTTTTATGAGCTTTATAATTGGTATTTTCGTGTTTTATTTTAGAAATCTGCAAATGACTTTTCCCCAGAAAGAATTTTAATTGTAGTTTAAATCAAATGTATTTACAGTCGGCGAAACAAAAAAATTGGTTTGCGGATTTTTAGACGAATTGACTCCAATTTTCACTCATTTGTAGCCAACATTAATTTTAATTTAGAGCACAATTCTAACGTTTACAAATCGATTACTTAAACTTTCTTTGTACAAATCTGTTACTTTACCTCTACTTAACGATCGAATGTAACACAAATTTGGCTTCCGGGCTACCTCTTATTATTGTTACTTATCTAGACCAAGCATGTCATTTTGGTTTCCTTCTTTTTTGCAGTCATGATTTACATTCTTATTGTTTTTATCAGCCAGCGAATAAAAAATGTCAACAAAATATTTCAGGATTTGATAAAGCATGTCTTTCAGAATTTTTATTTAAGACAGATGAGAATTACGACTAAAAAATATTATGGACAACTTTTTATTACTTTCCATTGGTGCGAAAAGCCATAACAAATCTTTCAAAACCACTTAACAATTCAATTTAATTAACTAACTTTCATACACTTAATCCGAATATCTCTATTTTAAATATTGCGATTACTACTATTTAATTTTTATACCGTACAAATATGAAAATTTCATTAGAAAAAAAAATAATCATAGGATTTATCATCAACTTGTTGGTTGTTTTTGCAATAGCTTGGGTTTTTATTTTAAGGATTGACAAACAAAGAAACCAAGCTTTGGATAATTCCCTAAATTGGTTAGAAATTGCATTGATAATTCTCTCCCTTATTTTGCTGACCGTTGTTTATTTTATAATTCGGTCCCAACTTCGGGCGAAAAATATTTCTCAAAATTTACTTTTGGAAAATAAACACTTGCTGCAATCAGTTATTGATACTACTTCGAGTCCAATATTCATCAAAAAAATAAATGGAGAATATCTTTTGATTAACAAACAATTTGAATCTTTATTTAAAATTTCAAATGAAGAAGTAATAGGCAAAACAGACCATGATTTTTTGCCTGCAACAACAGCTGATACGTATCGCAACACCGACTTTGAGGTACTAAAAGCATCTAGAGAATTGAAAACAGAGGAAATTATTGAACAATGGGACGGGAAACATACATACATCGCTGTTAAATTTCCTTTGTACGATTCTGCTAAACGGATTTATGCCATTGGTGGGATTTTTACGGATATTTCCGAAAGAAAAAAATTAGAAGAATCATCTAAAGCCGCTGATACATTCTTTATGATGTCAGTAGACATGATGATTATTTCCTCTATGGATAAATTTATAAAAGTAAATCCGGCCGTCAGTAAAATTTTAGGCTACACCGAAGAAGAATTATTGAGCAAAAACTTCTTAGAATTTACGCACCCGGATGATATCAAAATCACTAAAAAAGAAGTGCTAAAGTTGCAGACCGGCGCCTCATCAATTAAATTTGAAAACCGGTATATTTGTAAAGACGGATCTTTCAAATGGCTGGTTTGGTCAGTATTCCCAGATTTAAAAAATGGCTTATTGTATGCCGTAGCCAGCGATATAACGGACAAAAAAGAAATTGAAAACGCGTTAAATGTCGCAAATACCTTTTTTTACATGTCATTTGATATGTTTGTCGTAATTAAAGATCAGAATTTTGTAAAAGTTAATCCTGCTTTCTCCAGAATTCTTGGATATGAACAACATGAAATAATTAACAAACCTTTTTTGAGTTTCATACATCCTGACGATGCTGTGATTTTCATGGATGGTATCACAAAACTAAGAATAAGTGATTCTGTTGTCACGCATACGGTTCGGGAACGCCTGAAAGATGGTTCTTATAAATGGTTGGACTGGACGAGTACAATCGATCTTCAAACCGGAATTATATATGCGGTTGTCCGCGATGTATCTGATTTGATTAAAAATGAAGAATCTTTAAAAATATCAAATATGTTTTTTAATATGGCTTTTGATATTTTAACAGTGGCAAAAGATGAACATTTTATTAAAATCAATCCCGCTTTTACCAAAACACTTGGCTACAATCAAGAAGACATGAATCAAATGAAATTCATAGATTTAATTCATCCGGATGACAAACAAACTGCCGCCGAAATACTACAAAAACATTTGAAAGGAGAATCCGTTATCAATTTCAGAACCAGGTTTCTTTGTAAAGACGATTCTTATAAATGGATTGATTGGAATAGTAATATTGACCTTCAACATAGTGTGTTTTATTCTGTTGGACGTAATGTAACGGAGCTTGTCGAATTAGAAGACAAACAACAAAATGCCATTGATGATCTCTACGAAAATGAAGAGAAATTACGGCTAATAGTTGAAAATATCAGTGAAGGAATTATTGTGGCAAATGCCGATAAAAAAATAATCATGGCCAATAATATGGCCAATGAGATTTTTGGAATTGAAGAAGACGATAAGATATCTACTAATTTAAGCAATCACTTCGAGCTCTATTTCCCTGATGAAAAGACCATTTTCCCTTCGCAAAACTTACCTATGGAACGCGCACTAAGCGGGGAAGCGACTTCTGATATTGAAATTATTCTTTGGAATCCAATAGCTCAGGAAAAGAAAAGAGTGCTGATAAGCGGCAGACCATTAGTGGATCAAAATGACAATGTGGTCGCAGCAGTTGTAACTATAAAAGACATTAGCAAATACAAACAAATGGAAAAAGATTTGAAAGAATCCCAATCAAAATATCGACAGTTAATCGGATTCAGAAAAGGAAATGCTGATACGATGATTTAAAAATGACGCGGAATCCAATATCACTAGTTTTGCACTATAATTTGCTTTTCAGATTCTCTAACCCTATCAAACCAGTCGTTTCTTAAAATACTTAGCATAATACCGTCACGGTGATCATCACTTTCTTAAGTTGGCACTTGATTGCGCATCACTCTTCTTTTTTGCAACCTATACTTCCCATTGCGGCAATTCTTTGTTTGTTATTAAAATCCAATATAAATTCAACAAGTCACATTGCTAAAGTTTTCAAGGCAAATTGAAACAATAAAAATTTACAATGCTTATTTAATCATGTTCCACGAAACTGCTTTCCATACCAATTGTCGTCTAATTATCGTTTTTGAAATTGAATATTAATATCATAAAAACGAGTGCTTCCCGCCTATTTTCCTGATTTTTTATCGAAAACTACAAAGGAAAATTCTTTTCGCTTTTCTCTGGATTTTAACGCAATTTAAATGTGTTTTCTCCAGATTTTCTCTACTAATGGTGTGCACCAAATAATATTCCCAAGTCTCCCGCTTATTGATGGAAATTTCCAATAAATTTTTGAAATCTGACACCGTTAAGAGCTTTAAAACATTTTCACTCTCCAAAACTATAGAATGAAAAAAGTTAAAATCCATGTTTGTATTTAACTTAAAGTTGAATATTAAGGACAACCAAATATAAATTATAAAGAATGGTTTTAATTTTTTTTGCTGTTACATTTCTAATTTTCCAAATATGTTGCGCTGCGGATAATAAACTAAAAGACAAAATCCAACTTAACAGCTGCTAATGCTTTATTATTTTATTTTTTCTTACTTTTAGTGTCTAAAGCAAAATATTCTTTGCTATAAAAATAACGTTGAACCTAAATTAAAAAAATGAAACCAATCCAGTTATTAATGTGTTTTTTGGTGCTTTTTAGTACTTTTTCATCTCATGCCCAAAATCAAAAATCAAAAGAGTTCAAAGTAGCATTTGAAAAATTCACTTTAGAAAACGGATTGCAAGTCATCCTGCATATTGACCGCTCAGATCCTGTGGTTGCAGTTGCTTTGACCAGCCATGTAGGTTCTGCCAGAGAAAAAGCGGGTCGCACCGGATTTGCGCATTTATTTGAGCATTTACTTTTCTTGGAATCGGAAAACTTAGGAAAAGGAGGTTTGGATAAAATGAGCGCACGTATTGGTGGTGAAGGTGCTAATGGTTCGACCAGCAGAGATCGCACTAATTATTTTCAAACTGTTCCAAAAGATGCTTTAGAAAAAATGATTTGGGCCGAAGCCGATAAACTAGGTTATTTCATCACTACGGTAACAGAACCGGTTTTAGCCAAAGAAAAACAGGTCGTTAAAAATGAAAAAAGACAAAGTTATGACAACAGACCTTACGGACATAATTTTTCAGTAATCTCTAAAAACTTATACCCGGCAACGCATCCTTACAATTGGGACGTTATTGGTTCTTTGGAAGATTTACAAAATGCGACACTTGAAGATGTAAAAAGTTTTTACAATCTCTGGTATGTGCCAAATAATGTTACGCTAACTATTGCCGGAGATTTTGATGTTAAACAAACGAAAGCTTGGGTCGAAAAATATTTTGGAGAAATAAAACGTGGTGAAGCAATTCCTAAAATGGAAAAGCAGTCGATAACATTGTCCGAAACTAAAAAACTGTATTATGAAGATAATTTTGCCAAGTTACCGCAACTCACACTGACATGGCCTTCCGTTTATGAATACCATCCGGACAGTTATGCATTGGAAGTTTTGGCAAGTTATCTTTCAAAAGGTAAAAAAGCTCCTTTGTACAAAACTTTAGTTGAAGATAAAAAATTAACAGATGCCGCTGAAGTTTTCCAATACAATTCAGAAATAGCGGGTCAGTATATGTTGAGCGTAACGGCATTTGAAAAAATAAATTTGAATGACGTAATGAAAGGCGTGAACGAAGCTTTTAAAAACTTTGAAACTGAAGGAATTTCTCAACAGGATTTAAATCGAATTAAAGCCGGCCAAGAAACGGCTTTTTACACGAATTTATCTAGTGTATCAGGAAAAGGATTCCAACTGGCGCAATATGAAATTTTTGCAGGAACTCCGGATTACATCAACCAAGATGTTAAAAATATTCTTGCGGTAACCACCGAAGATGTGATGCTTGTGTATCAAAAATACATCAAAGGAAAGCATTTTGTTGCCACTAGTTTTGTTCCAAAAGGAAAGGCAAATTTAACATTGGCAGGTTCAACATTGGCCGCAGTTGTTGAGGAAAAAATCGTTGAAGGAAAAGAAGACTCCTTTGATGCCAGTGTTGCTGCAACTTATGAAAAAACACCTTCTAAATTTGACCGAAGCAAAGAACCAGCTTATGGAGAAAGCCCTGATGTAAAATTACCATCAGTGTGGAAAAATAAGTTATCATCGGGGATAAATGTTTTAGGAATCGAAAACCATGAAGTACCGCTTGTTCAATTTCAACTGCAAATAAAAGGCGGAATGTTGCTTGAAAATACGGATAAAATAGGCGTTTCGAATATGTTAGCGGAACAGATGACAAAAGGAACCAAAAATAAAACTCCGGAACAGCTGGAAAATGCTATCGAAAGTCTTGGCGCAACCATTAGAGCGTATGCAACTGATGAATCCATTTTTATTGCAGGAAATACCTTAACTAAGAATTACAATGCAACTATGGCATTAGTTCAGGAAATAATTTCACAACCGCGCTGGGATACTAAAGAATTTGAATTGATTAAACAAAGTGCTTTAAGCCAAATTTTACAACAAAAAGCAGATCCAAATAGTATTGCGAGAAATGAATTCAAAAAATTAATTTATGGCGAAGAATCAATTTTATCCAACAACCGCATCGGTACCGAAAACTCTATCAACAGTATTACTATTGATGATTTAAAAAATTATTACATTAAAAACATAGCTCCATCAGTTACTAATTTTCAAATTGTTGGTGGTGTTTCAAAAACGGATGTGACCAATTCATTAGCGACTTTAAATAAAAACTGGGAGGCTAAAGATGTTCCGTTTCCGAAAACGATAACTACAAATACGGTAGGTTCTTCAAAAATTTATTTTTATGATGTTCCGGGTGCAAAACAATCTGTAATTAGCATAGGATATCCTGCACTTGCAGCCACTGATGCTGATTTTTATCCTGTTCAAATCATGAATTACCGTTTGGGTGGTGGTGGTTTTGCCTCACAATTGACTCAACAATTGCGTGAAGGAAAAGGATATACGTATGGTATCAATTCTTCGTTTAATGGTTCTGTCAACAAAGGTCCATTTACAGTTTCGAGCGGTGTACGTTCCAATGTTACCTTTGAATCCGTTAGTTTGATCAAAGAAATACTTTCACAATATGGTAAAAACTTTACCGAGAATGATCTTGAGGTGACTAAAGGATATCTAATTAAAAGTAATGCCCGAGCATTTGAGACCCTGTCTTCTAAACTGCAAATGCTCTATGAAATTAGCAACTACAATTACGCTGATGATTATGCCAAACAACAGGAAAAAATTGTAAAAAACAGCACTATTGACGCCATAAAAAAGCTTTCAGAAAAGTATTTGAATGCTGATAAAATGATTTATTTAGTGGTGGGCGATGCTGAAACGCAGTTGATAAAACTAGAGCAAATTGGTTTTGGATCACCAATTCTTCTGAATAAACCAAAGGTAAAATAAGCTGATTTTAAACTAATTTGGGTTACACATTACTGATTGTCTTAGCCCAGATCGAAGTGAAAATCCCTACCGCAAAAAAAATAATTTTTCTTGTCCTGAAAGAGCGACCAACGGAAGCTCCTTTCAGGATTTAGAAAAATATTTTATTTAAGGGAGGATTGTAACGGAGCGCTGGATTAGCTCCTCAATTTTATTCGTTCATTTCGTCATGACGCTCCGGAACTTGCGGATCGTACAGCGGGCATTTGAATTCTGCCATTATATTCACTAAAGTATCCATTGTTTTGCCTTCAGTGCCATAACAATCAATTTTTATACTTTGGGGCGTCGTTCTGATGTGAAAAGCACCTGCACCATTTTTATTTTTCCAACTACTATCGTCCACTTTATCCCATTTTGAAAATACCGAAGCGATTCTATTTAAGATAACTGTAACAGGTAACTCTTCCAGTCCTTCAATTTCAGCTTGCTCCTCTGTAATAGTTTCATAAACTAAGTGATGGTTGAGATAAATTCCCTCAAGATATTTCCAAAAAACCAATTCGTACATAGCTAAAAAATTAAAAGATTAAAGAATTGAAAGATTGAAAATTGAAGTTAAATTGAAGCTTTTTAATATTCGAAAGTTCCGTATTCACTGGTTATAGTCAGTTTTTTTGAAGTAGCAGCTTCTACTCTACCTACTATTTGTGCATCGACATTGAATGATTTTGAAATCGCAATAATATCTTCGGCAACTGCTTCCGGCACATAAATTTCCATACGGTGACCACAATTAAACACTTGGTACATTTCTTTCCAATCCGTTTTAGATTGTGCTTGAATCAACTGAAATAATGGTGGAACAGAAAATAAATTGTCTTTTATAATGTGTAAATTTTCTACGAAGTGTAAAATTTTAGTTTGCGCTCCTCCACTGCAATGCACCATTCCGTGAATTTCATTGGAAGAATATTGATCTAAAATTTTCTTGATGATTGGTGCATAGGTTCTGGTTGGGGACAGCACTAATTGTCCGGCATTGATTGGTGAATTTTCAACGACGTCCGTCAATTTTACTAGTCCGGAATAAATTAATTCTTCAGGAACTAAAGCATCGAAACTCTCCGGATATTTGGTTGCCAAATATTTCCCGAAAACATCATGACGCGCTGATGTTAATCCGTTACTTCCCATTCCGCCATTATAGCTTTTCTCGTAAGTGGCCTGACCGAAAGAAGCCAATCCTACAATTACGTCACCCGCTTTAATATTTGCATTATCAATAACTTCAGAACGCTTCATTCGAGCTGTAACTGTTGAATCTACAATTATCGTTCGAACTATATCGCCTACATCTGCCGTTTCTCCTCCAGTTGAATGTATGGTTACACCAAAAGACTCCAGTTCTTTGATTAATTCTTCAGTTCCGTTGATAATTGCTGAAATTACTTCGGCAGGGATTAAGTTTTTATTTCTTCCAATTGTAGAAGAAAGCAAAATATTATCCGTTGCACCCACGCACAATAAATCGTCAATATTCATGATTAAAGCATCTTGAGCAATACCTTTCCAAACGGAAATATCTCCTGTTTCTTTCCAATACATATACGCCAAAGAGGATTTAGTCCCGGCTCCGTCCGCATGCATGATCAAACAGTATTCTTCGTTTTGCGTCAAATAATCAGGGACAATTTTGCAGAAAGCTTGTGGAAATAACCCTTTATCAATGTTTTTTATGGCATTATGAACATCTTCTTTGGATGCTGAAACACCGCGAAGTGCATATCTTTTTGAAGTATCTGAACTCATGTAATATAGTTGTGAAGCCTGCTTTTAAACAGGTAGTTGTGTGGCAAAGATAATTATTTTTTTGGGTTTTAACTATTGAGTCACAATAAGTGTTTCTTGATAAAATGGTCTAGCAAAATTTATTTATACCCTAAGTTTAGCATCTAAGAGAAGAATCTCTTAAAAAAATCTGTCAAAAAAAAATGTCCACCGGATACAGATAGACATTTTTATTATATTTCAATGGCTCAATAAATTACTCCCAGTCAGGCATGTATGCATCAGAAAATAATACCACTCTAGATGCACCTAAATTATTTATAGCAGGGGTAAATCGAACAATATTTTTTACAGACAGCCCATCATTAGAAGTATTAACAATAATTATTTCGGCTTCGTTTGGAGAATATCGAGCATCTAAATCTAAAGTCCCTACCTGCTTATCAATTCCTATCTCAGAAGTGACACTAGCACTAAAAACATGTTGAAAAACCCTAGTATCTAATTGTCTATAGTTTGCATCTTCAAATCCGGAAATATCTCTTGAAAAAATTATTTTTTGGCCTGTTACCGAAAAATTTAATCCCCCAATTGCGCCGGTAAATCCAGATATTACCTGATTTATAATGACACCCGAAGTGTTAATAACGAATATTTCTGCGTTATAACCATTAGCATTATTAACCTTCAATGCTATTTTTGTATTATCAAAACTCCAATCACATTCTGAAATAAACTTACCATCTGCAGTTTGATATATTTTAGTCAGTCCGCTGCCATCACTATTTATCCTGTATAATTTATCAAAATAGGGATAAATTATCTGGCTACCTGAAGTATTCCACGAAAAATTAATAAATTCACTATTAAATCCTGCAATAGGAATCGAATTTGTCACTTTAAAAACTCCTGAACCATCTTCATTCATGGTGTATATATGATTTTGAGCCCCACTAGCCCTTATAAATGCAATCTTATTGGATTGCTTATTTTTTCTGGGTCTCCAACTGTTCATATTTGAACTTGTTAATTGTATTATATTCCCCCCATCATTGCCTGAGTAAATAACATTATTGTCGTTTACTTTTTTTACAAATGTAAAACGAGCGTTTGGAAATGAAGTTGTAGTAAAAGAGCGTACCTCACTCAAAACAGGTACATTTACCCCATCAGATACAGAAACTTGCCAATAATATTTAGTACTGTAGGTAAGATTTTTTAAACTAAAATTTGGTTTAGTGATCTTTGAAAAAACTACAATATCACTACTACTATCTTTTCGCAAAGTAATTTCATAAGTGAGACTATCTTTTTCAGGATCAGAAGCAGTCCAAATTAAATTTAATTCCAAATTTTGATTCTGGGCATTATCTTTTGGAGTAACTAATATTGGAGCTGTTGGCGGTTTATTATTAGTCGTCGACAATTTAAGTTCGAATACAATATTTGTTGCGTTATTTATATTAACATTTGCAGGTTCAAATTTTGTGACATAACCCTCTTTTTGAGCTTCAAAGGAATATTGTCCAATTTTCACTCCCGAAATAGAAAATTTTCCTTCTTTATCTGTAAAAACTATGCTTGAACTTGGATTTGAAAATACCTTTACATTTGCTAAAGGCAAAAACGTTACTGAACTTACAACTTTTCCTTCAACGGTCCCATAGTCTTCTCCGGTAATCTTTTCCTCACTACAAGAAAAAAGCATTACTAAAAGTACCAAACTAGATTTTAGATAAATATTTTTCATTATTACAGAATTAAGATTTTTTAAAATAACCATTTTTTAAAAGCGTTTTACTATTATCTTGATTTTTTATATTTTCTATCTTTTTTGTAAAAAATAATAGGTCATCCCTAAGCCAAAACGATAATAGTAATCATCCCTTACTCCTCTTTGTAAATAGTCAATATTATCACTAAAATTTAAGTTATGCTCACCATATAATTTTATCCCAATTTTGTCTGAAATCATATATTCCAATCCTAAACCATACTGAACTTTAATATGCGCATTATCATAGATCCTATTTGAACCAAAACCTCCACCAGCAAATATAAAGGGACTCAATTTGTCTTTTGGCAATATGATAAGCTCCCCATTGAGATCGAATGTTACATAACCGACATCTAAACGATTTTTATTTGCAAGATTTATAACATTAGTTGATGCACTGAGATTAAAATTTGGCGTAATAAAATATTTTACTGCCCCTCGTACCATTGGTCGTAATAATGGACTTCCGTAATCGCCATCCATCAATGTAGCTCCGCTTGTAATCTCTATGGCTAACTTGGATCTTCTTTCTTGAAGGTGTCTTCCGTAAATTGCGGCTACATCTGCTTCCTGATTTTCCTCATTATATTTCAACATTACAGCATCGATTTCAGGTTTAGGAGCATCTGTTTCCCAAATATTGTCTTTAATACCTTCTAAAACAAGCGAAGAAACCGCTTTCTCAATCGCCTCTGTTACTGCCATTTGGATCGGTTCGTTAGTTGTATAACCTGTTTCTACTTCCAAAAGTCTTTTAAAATTTACATATTTAAAGAGACTTTGATCAATTGCTTGAGAAAGTATAGTTTTAGAAACATAAACTGATTTCATTATTTTTCCATTTGAAGTAGAAATCATGCGTAGGTAAACGGTTACTCTGTCTTGTCTATATTTTACGGAGCCACCAGTACCAAAATATCTTGCACCAAATCCTCCTGTAATTATATTAGAGTCATAAGAAATAATCCCACCTTCAAGCAATACGCCAGCGTACAGCAAAGGCGTTATTTGAATTTCATTAGGATCTGTTTTTTTTGAATATTCCTGCCTGGTGGAGCGTATCAGATTTCTTTCTTGAAGTAAATTTCCAATATTTTCACGCTCAATGGGTATAAACCACTTTGAATCTTCAAGTGCTTTAATTAATATTGAAGTTGCCCCTTGAGTAACAGCAGTGCTAAAGTTACTTCCGTTTTCAGAAGCTTTATATTGACCTGTTTGATCTCTAAATTTATAGAGCCCAACCACAATTTGTTCTTTTGGTTTTGGGAGTGATTTTAATAAAGAACTGGCTGGAGTACTTTCTCCAATAACTGCTTTTTCAACACCTGTTGGCTGATTGTAATAAGCACCACAACTTAAGAATAAAAAAACAAATAGGATCGCTGAGTAGGTTTGTAATCGCATATTACTGATTTGGGATGATTACTTGAGTTCGCTCGCCTGTTTTTGTATCGAGAATATCAACTGTAAGTCCTCCAGATGACGGGTATACCTCAACTGCCAAACTACCAAAAGTATAGGTCCCTACAGTTATGCCATTTGTCCCAAATTGTTGTCTGAAAAGAGAACTAGATAGTTGGCTCAATAATTGTGCGTTCAAATTCGCGGTAAACCGTTCCAACTCTGTTTGCTGAGTTTGAGAAGAAGAAACTTCCCTAAATTTATTTTGAGATTCCGCAGAACTTGCCAACCATTGGTAATTAAATGTATCACCTCCAAAAGCAGGGTTTTTTGGTTTATAAACTAAATCTTGAGCGTTCACTGACAATGCCAGTAAAATGATTGTTACTGAAAATAGAAATTTCATAAGATAAAAAATAAGGTTAATATTGAGTGAAATATTTGCTTTGCTTTTCTACATTTTTTAAATACAGATAAGTTGCATAAATAGATTGTTGAGCCATTTCATTCAGATACTCTTCATCTGGTTTAGCTAAAAATTCATACACTACTTCATTATCAATGCTGATAATTATTTTCGTGTTTCTGGCGAAACTAAATTCTTCGTTTAACGTAACTATTTTTCCTGCATTGATTTTATAATCGTTATATAAGTAATAATACAAATCATAAAAATCTTTACCAACTTTAGTTTTTGTATCATCGGTTACAATACCGATTAATTCAAATCCATCGGATGGAAGAACTATTATTTCATCTTTTTTTTTTTGTCACCAACTACTACCCTATCTTTTCCTATTAATTCTTTATTTTCATTATAAAAGAGTAATAAAATTATAATCTCATCCCCACTCCCTATATTAGCTTGAGTGGTAGATAAATTTTTATTTTCACTTCTATTAAGAGTAAAAAATCCCTCTTGTTTATTATTGGATTGGTTTCCACTCTCGTTGTTGTTTTTTATAACTGATAATTGATAAGACAAACTTTGAACTATATCAGATAAATTTTCCGCAGTACCAGTTATTTTTATATTTCCTTCAACTTCTTCAATTTCGATTTTTGCCTTAACAATTGTATTAGTTATCTGTGAATAAGACAAAAATGGAATTATTAGCAAAAACAAAAATTTATATTGAAAGGAAATATTCATGTCTTTATTTATTTATTATAATTACAGAAGCACCATTGCCAGATTGTATTATTTTCATATTTTTTGATAGGGAATTTGTGCCATAATTTTGAATATTTTGATTATTTCCCTTTTGAATAATTTCCATATTTATATCGTAATTAACATATAATGAAAAATCTTTGACATAGTTACTTTGCCCTTCTTGCACAATTTTTTGAACAATTGAATTGGCATTTTTATCCATAAAAATTTCATTATCAATACCGTTTTGCACTAAAGCTACATTGATGTCTTTCGCCTTTAGATTTGCATTTACGTAATTGAAAGATCCTACTTGCTGAATCATCACATCTCTTTGCAACTTTTTAGATCCCAATAAATCTTCTTGATTTTTTATCGTGTTAGAGACTAATTGCAAATTTTCCTTAGAAAATAAAAGAAATGAACTTTTTTGACTGTAATCATTATTAACCGCTGTTCCTTGTGCAAAAGACACAGTTGCAAAAGAAACGCACATTATAACAATATTTGAAAATGAGGATTTCATCTTTTTTTTTTAAAATTTAAAAAAACAGGATAGCTTTTTTTGAGCTATCCTGTCCTTAATAATTGTATTAATTGCTTTGAATAACAGTTGATGTATGATTGTTGCCTTGTTGTGATACAGAACTATTATTTCCTGGTCCAATAACTGAAGTAGATTGAGTTGTAAATGACTTATGACCCGTTCCTTCTTGCAGAATATTTTCTAAATTTCTATATCCTGTTTGAGTAGACATAGCATAATTATCATCGCCATATTGATAATGGTTAGACACATTTCTTGCAGAAGCACTTGTCGAACGACCATTGCTATCTTGGTTTTGAATGGATCTATTTCTCATTCCTCCTTGACTAGCATATGCTTCATTAAAATTCCCTTTTTGGGTTTGCGTAGCATCGTTTTTTCCATGAGGTGCAAAGGGTATTGCAGAACTAAGTGAAGTCATAAGTGGAAAAACTGACATAGTTGGAATAGGCGCATTACCAGAAGTACCTTGATCAATAGTAGCTTTGTTTTTGTTACCTGTTTGAGTTTGAGTAGCAGTATCATCACCCACTAATGAAGATAAAGAAACTGAAATTTCATCTTGCCAAATTGTAGCATCATTCTCGTTTCCTACTTGTTTTTGTGTAGCATTGTTATCCCAATTATTTTGAGAAATAAACGCATTGTTATCAATCCCCGCTTGATCAACATCAGCTGTATTACTTGCAGATCTGTTTGGGGAACCTATTGTACCAGGCTTTACCCCTTGATAAACATCAGCTTCGTTACTTTGAACTGTTTGTTTGATTTTTGATTTTTGATTTGTTCCCATTTGATCAACAAATGCATCTTGCGATAATCCAGATTGAGCGACAACACTTCCATTTACCCCAGCAACTGGACCGGCACCTGTCTGAGCGAATGCTACTGATCCTACAAATAGCATCGCGGAGATGCTTAAAACTACTTTTTTCATAATAAATATATTTAATTGGTTATTAATACAAATTATCATGTAGGTTATAAAAAAATAATTGGGGCGATTACTTTTTTTAGGTAATAAATAACAAGATATAATGTATTAAATTATCTCTTATTGAACTATCACATTTCAAAGATAGAAAAGATTTCTAATAAAATAATACGGCATATATACTTGTTTTTCAATTAATTATTGTTTTTCGATGAAAGGTAAATCTATATCGATGAACGGCTAAAATACCTTATTAATAAATAAGAAAAATACTCCCAAAGACAAAATAGAAAAAACCAATACTAAAATACCATTATACATCTAACTAAATGACAGTCAATTAAAAAATATAGTTTTGTAAATTAATTTTCGAATTGCAATTCGAATTGTGAAAAACTTCTCCTCATGTAAGTACATAATAGGGATAGTTAAAATTTTTGACACAACCTCCATTTTTTTAGTAGTTTCAACTATATACTAGATAATTTTTCACGAGAAGTGTTTTTTGAATAGGAAAGAATACCAAGTGAACGATTATTAGCGCTAAATAATTTCCAAAAAAATAAAACTGTCAACCTCAAAGTGTAACCATAAAAAAATGCCTACCCAAAATGGATAGGCATTCTTATTAAAATGATGCTTGTTATTACTTAGTGAATAACAACTCTCTGTATTTAGTTAAAGTCCAGATTTCATTGTCTACCAACAACTCTAATTTGTCACAATGATTTCTGATGATTTCAAAATATGGTTTTACTTTATTACAATAAGCTTCTGCCGTTTCCTGAGCGTCGGTCAAGTTATTTGCAATCTTTCTCTCATTTGTCATTTCCTCAACTTTAGAATTGATTCCTTCGATATGACCTGATATTTCTTTAATCAAAACGATTTGCTCTTTCGCTATAGTTTCAAAATCATCTCCAAAAATATCTTTCAATCCTTTTACATTTGCAATTAAAGTATTTTGGTAACGGATTGCTGTTGGTATTACGTGATTTTTTGAAATATCACCTAGAACTCTACCTTCGATTTGAATTTTCTTGGTATACTCTTCTAATTCAATTTCGTATCGTGCTTCAACCTCAATATGGTTCATGATATTCAATTCAGAAAAAAGATCCAAAGATTGTTTAGAAACCCTTGCTTTTAATGCCTCAGGAGTTGTTTTGAAATTACTCAAGCCTCTTTTCTTGGCCTCAATTTCCCATTCTTCGCTATATCCGTCGCCTTCAAAAAGAATTTTTTTAGATTGTTTGATGTATTCTCTTAAAACATTGAAGATTGCATCGTCTTTCTTCATGTCTTTTGAATCAATCAAAGCATCAACCTCCACTTTAAAGTCTCTTAATTGTTTCGCCACAATTGCATTCAAAGTCGTCATTGCATTAGAACAGTTAGCCGTGGAACCTACTGCTCTGAATTCAAATTTATTTCCTGTAAAAGCAAATGGAGAAGTTCTGTTTCTATCCGTATTATCCAAGAGAACATCTGGAATTTTCCCTACAACGTTTAATTTTAAATCGGTTTTTTCTTCTGGAGATAATTTCCCTGTAGTTACGCCTTCTAACTCCGCTAAAACTTTAGTCAATTGTCCACCAATGAACACTGATATAATTGCTGGTGGCGCTTCATTTGCACCTAATCTATGATCATTACTTGCAGAAGCTATCGCTGCTCTTAATAATGATTCATTATCATTTACCGCTTTGATCGTATTAATAAAGAAAGTCAAAAACTGTAAATTACTCATTGGCGTTTTGCTTGGGCTCAACAAGTTTACACCAGTATCAGTAGCTAATGACCAGTTATTGTGTTTCCCTGAACCATTCACTCCTTTGAAAGGTTTTTCATGAAACAACACTTTCAATTCATGACGTTCAGCCACTTTTTGCATCACGTCCATCAACAAACAATTGTGATCTACTGCCAAGTTTGTTTCTTCAAAAATCGGTGCCAACTCAAATTGGTTTGGCGCTACTTCATTATGACGTGTTTTTACAGGAATACCTAACAACATACATTCTTGCTCTAAATCTCTCATGTACGTTAGAGCACGTGTTGGAATTGATCCAAAATAATGGTCATCTAATTGCTGTCCTTTTGCAGAAGTATGTCCTAGCAAAGTTCTTCCTGTCATAATAAGATCAGGACGAGAATTTGCTAACGCTCTGTCTACTAAGAAATATTCTTGTTCCCATCCAAGGGTTGCAGTAACTTTTTTTACATTTTTATCAAAATATTTACATACTTCGGTAGCTGCTTCGTCCATAACCGTTAAAGCACGCAATAAAGGTGTCTTATAATCTAGAGCTTCTCCCGTGTACGAAATAAAAACGGTAGGTATACATAATGTAGTTCCAAAAATAAATGCTGGAGATGTAGGATCCCAGGCGGTATATCCTCTTGCTTCAAAGGTGTTTCTAATTCCACCATTCGGGAAACTAGAAGCATCAGGTTCTTGTTGTACTAATTGAGCTCCTCCAAATTTCTCTACCGCATCGCTACCATCATAAGATGTCTCAAAAAAAGCATCATGTTTCTCAGCAGTCGTTCCTGTAAGTGGTTGAAACCAATGTGTATAATGAGTAACTCCCTTAGCCAAGGCCCACTCTTTCATACCCATAGCGATATAATCTGCTAATTTTCTGTCTATTTTAGTTCCATGCTGTACTGCATCGCGCACGCCTTTAAAAGCATCTGAAGTTAAATATTGCTTCATTGCTTTATCATTAAAGACATTTGCACCAAAAATAGTTGATTTCCTATCAGATTCTTCAAATTTAACTGGCTTTCTAGTCGATGCTTCTCTCAAAGCTTGAAAACGTAATGTTGACATAAAAATTGATTTTAATTAATTAGACCCCTATTATTTTGATGCAAATATAAATTAATTATTACTTTTATAAAATTTTACCTCTAATTTTTATGGGCTAATTCCCAAAATTTATCAAATTCATAAAAAAAAGTATCAAAAATCAGAACTTGGTAATTTTAATGGATCATATTTTTTTAGTAATAAATCCTAAAAAAAACCAAAAGAACATCAGTTATCCATTTTTCCTTGAAATATCTATTAAGTTAAAAAATCAAAAAGTATCTTTACGCAGAATATAAATACCAACTTTATGATTGTCTGGATTTCTTTTTTAACCGCGGTTTTGATTTTTTTAGCCCTTGATTTAGGAGTTTTTAATAAAACGCCACATATTATAAGTTCCAAAGAAGCAGGAAAATGGACGGCAATATGGGTCGTATTATCATTTATGTTCTCCGGAGTAGTTTATTGGCTTTACACTACAGATTATCTTGCTAATCCAGATAATCTGAAACCTACAACGGCCGCAATAAAATTCATCACTGGTTACTTGATTGAATTATCATTAAGTATTGACAACATATTTGTGATTGCAATCATCTTTGCTGCTTTTAAAATTCCACAGAAATACCAACATCGTGTATTGTTTTGGGGAATATTAGGTGCCATAATCTTCAGAGGATTAATGATATTCTTTGGGGTTATGCTAATCAATAAGTTTTCTTGGACGACCTACGTTTTTGGTGCTTTCCTGATCTATACTGCGATGAAAATGTTATTTAGTGGCGAGGATGAGCAGTTCCAACCTAAAAAATCATTTGTATATAAAACACTCAAAAAAATAATGCCAATTTCTAATCATATCGATGAGGAGCATTTTTTTGTAAAAAGAAGACATATCACTGCTGCAACGCCACTGTTTGTTGCATTAGTAGTAATTGAAGTTATGGATGTAGTATTTGCTATTGACAGCGTTCCCGCAATCTTAGCCATCACAAACGATCCTTTTTTAGTTTTTAGTTCTAATATATTTGCCATTTTAGGATTGCGATCCATGTATTTCTTCCTCGCTAATATGTTAGCTAAATTCAGTTATTTAGAATACAGTTTAATTGCAATTCTAAGTTTTGTGGGCCTTAAGATGTTACTTCATGATTTCATTGAAATTCCGGAATGGGGATCATTAGCATTTATAGCAATTGCCCTTATTTTAGGAATTGTTGTTTCGTTACGAAAAAGCAGTAAAGAATTCGTCTAAAACTCAAGAAACTACACCATAAAAAAAAGGGAAATCATATTGCGATTTCCCTTTTCTGTTTTAATATCAAACAATCAATTATTACAAATTCACTTTCTTAATTGCACTGTTATTAACATTTAACGCTGACATTACAGAATCAATATTGTTCTTATTTACCGTTTTAGCAAAACTACCTGGTATGATTACGATTCTAAAAGTTTGATTTTGTGTCCAACTCGACGGTACAGTATTAAGACTAAAATTAGCCGAAAGAAAGATATTTACGTTAAATCTAGAATAATCAAAATTGAAATCTAACTCACCACCATCATTAAAATAATACGTTTGAGGCATTAGCTTCCATATATCTTGTCCATTGACCGTATCATACAAATGATATACTAAAACAGAATCAGAGGAATAAATTGGTGGATCAAATACGACCAACCTACTGTAATTATTATTATAATTAAATGAAGTAGTAACTTCAAACACTTCAGTTCTTGGTCCATTATCAACATCATCATATACTTCGGTTACTTCACAACTTTGTAGTGCCATCATCCCGATGAAAACTAAAAATAAGGTAATTTTTTTCATTCTTTATCGTTTTTATAATTTATCTTAAAAAACTCTATCCACTAATTGTGCCAAACTTTATTTTATAAAATAATGTACTTTTGAATTATGGAAAAAGAATTTAAATTATACATGATAATGCTAGGCTGTATTCCAGAAGGACGGTTTACAGAACAGCATGATATTTTTTTTGGAATTGGCACATCCTTAAAAGAATTGATTCCGCAAATAAATCTTTTTTGGCCAGAAGCTAAAGGTAAAATTCACATCGATGCCTGGCGAGAAGTTTCTGTAGTTGATGACTTCTCTATTGAAATTGTTCCAAAAAATACTGAAACACAAGTTACACCAGAACAATTATTCTTCATCAATTTAGGAGGTTACAAAGAAAATGAATTTGAAGAGTACCATTATAAAATAATCACAGTTGCTGGTAGTTTAGCATTGGCATCAAAAAAATCAAAAAAAACTGCATTTTATAAACATTGTGGTTTCAAAGACGCACCTTCACATATTGACGATCAATATGGAATTGATGTAGACGATATTTATAATGTTGCAGACATGCTGCCATCGCAATTCAAAGCTTTATATTCGTTAAAAATCACCAAGTCTGAAATTCAATTAGAACAAAATACGCTGCATATAGGATATTTAAAATTGAAAAAAATTAAAGATTAAATTAATCACTATTTGAAATTTTTTCAATTGATTACAACAGGAACGCCTTTCAATATTATCATATGAAAAGCCTTTTAAATTTTTAAAGAATACAAAGTCTATTTCACCGCTGCAGCATTATTTTTTAAAATTTTACTAAAAAACAGCACATGAGCGGGTAAAGCATTTTCCCAATACTCCCAAGTATGCGCACCTGAACGTTCTGTATAATCATGAGAAACTTTATTGTAAACAAGTCTTCTGTGTAATTCGCGATTGGATTCAATCAAGAAATCATCCACACCACAATCAATAATCAATTCCAGTTTGTTGCTTTTTATTTTGTCCACCATATTCAAAACGGCATTCGAGGCATATACTTCCTGGGGCGCACCTTCAATTCCAAAAACTGGCTCCATTAATTTAGTAACTCTTTCCTTAGATTCTGGATTGATCATGTTGCCCATATCTACTGCTCCGCTCATACTTCCTGCGGCACAAAAAAGTTCCGGGTGTTTTGTCGAAAGATACAATGCCCCGTGACCTCCCATAGAAAGTCCCGTAATTACACGTCCTTTTTTATCATTTATTGTTCGATAAGTATTATCTATTTTCTGAATTACTTCTTTTGTAATGTAAGTTTCAAACTGACTGCCTTTATTCACGGGACTATCCAGATAAAAACTGAATGTTTCTCCTTCCGGCATTACGATTATGATATTGTACTGATCGGCTAAATTGTGTAGTAAATTCTTATCCGGAGTTTTAGACAGCCAATCATTAAAATGACCATAAGCACCATGCAATAAATAAAGAACTGGGTAATTCATTTTGCTTTTAGCATAAGAACTTGGTAAAACAACCGCAGCTTTATATGTTTTATTCATTACCACACTAGGAATTTGCAAGGTATCGGCTTTTGCTGCATAAGAAACTACAGCATGACCAAGAAGAAAAAATAAGAATACAATTTGAAGTTTTTTCATACTATTTGGTTTTAAGGTAAAATGTAAATATACTACTTTAACTCGTTGGGTGTAAATAATGAAAATTTCAATTAATCTTAACTAAAAAAATTGAACCACGTAGAAACGTAGAAAAAAAGAGTTGGACAGCCCAATTTTTGGCTTCACCTAGCTATAATTTTCTCCAAAAAAGTGAAACGACTTACATAATTTTAAAATCTATGTTTCTATGTGGTTAAAAAATTAAATGCATTGAATTACATCCAACAGCTACTTTAGAATAAATGTAATAAAGTCGCAATAATTACATGAACAAAAAAAGACCTCTCATTACTGTAAGGTCTTTTAAAAAAAAATTATTTAGATCACGCCCGCTTGAAAGCGGGATAAGCGATTCACACACTTTCTGCTATCCAAAAAGTGGTTCTCCGTTTACATATTACGTCTATATTGGCCACCAACCTCAAATAAAGCAGAAGTAATTTGTCCTAAAGAACAAACCTTAGTTGCTTCCATTAGATGTTCAAATAAGTTTTCATTTTTAATGGCTGCTTCCTGAAGCGTATTTAAATGCTCATTCACTAAATCCTGATTGGACTGGTGCAAAAGATTCAACATATCAATTTGGTATTGTTTTTCTTCTTCGGTGGCACGAATTACTTCTGCTGGAATCACCGTTGGAGAACCTTTAGAACTCAAAAATGTATTTACACCAATAATTGGAAATTCACCTGTATGTTTCAAAGTCTCATAATATAAACTTTCTTCCTGAATTTTAGAACGTTGGTACATCGTTTCCATCGCGCCAAGAACGCCGCCACGTTCTGTAAGTCGGTCGAATTCCTGTAAAACCGCAGCTTCCACTAAATCAGTTAGCTCTTCGATAATGAAAGCACCTTGAATTGGGTTTTCGTTTTTGGCCAATCCTAATTCTTTATTAATAATCAACTGAATTGCCATCGCACGACGTACAGATTCTTCCGTAGGCGTTGTGATTGCTTCGTCATACGCATTGGTATGCAAGGAATTACAGTTATCATAAATCGCATACAACGCTTGTAATGTAGTACGAATATCATTGAAATCAATTTCTTGTGCGTGAAGTGAACGTCCAGAAGTCTGAATATGGTATTTCAACATTTGCGCACGTTCGTTAGCTCCGTATTTATTTTTCATGGCTTTCGCCCAAATTTTACGCGCTACACGACCAATAACTGCATATTCCGGATCTACACCATTCGAAAAGAAGAAGGATAAGTTGGGCCCAAAATCATTAATATTCATACCACGACTCAAATAATATTCCACGTACGTGAAACCATTTGAAAGTGTGAAAGCCAATTGCGTGATAGGATTTGCTCCAGCTTCAGCAATATGATATCCTGAAATAGAAACCGAATAAAAGTTTCTAACATTCTCCATAATGAAATATTCTTGAACGTCACCCATCAATCGCAACGCAAATTCAGTAGAAAAAATACAAGTGTTTTGTGCCTGATCTTCTTTCAAAATATCAGCCTGAACGGTTCCACGAACTTGAGATAACGTTCTTGCTTTAATTTCGTTATAGACCTCCGAAGGTAAAACCTGATCTCCGGTAACTCCCAAAAGCATCAACCCTAAACCGTTATTCCCTGCAGGTAAATCACCTTGGTAATGCGGTCTTTCGACTCCTTTTGCTGCATATATTTTGTTGATTTCTACCTCAACTTCTTTTTCAAGACTATTTTCTTTGATGTAAAACTCACATTGTTGGTCAATCGCAGCATTCATGAAAAAGCCTAATAACATCGGCGCCGGTCCATTAATAGTCATACTCACCGAAGTCATGGCATGAACCAAATCAAAACCAGAATATAATTTTTTGGCATCGTCCAAACAGCAAATAGAAACTCCGGCGTTACCTATTTTTCCATAAATATCCGGACGTACATGTGGATCGTTTCCGTATAAAGTCACGCTGTCAAAAGCCGTTGACAATCGTTTTGCAGGCAATCCCGCGCTTACATAATGAAAACGTTTGTTGGTTCTTTCCGGTCCGCCTTCTCCCGCAAACATACGAGAAGGATCTTCTCCTTCGCGTTTGAAAGGATACAATCCTGCCGTAAAAGGAAATTCTCCAGGAACATTTTCCTGCAAACACCAACGTAAAATATCACCCCAAGCTTTATACTTTGGTAACGCGATTTTCGGAATTTGGGAATGTGAAAGTGACTCCGTATGAGTAGCCATTTTTATTTCCCTGTCACGAACTTTAAAGGTATAAACTGGATTCTTGTACTTGTTAACTTTCTCGTCCCAAGTCAAAATGATTTCCCAATTGTGAGGATCCAAATCCATTTTTACTTTATCGAATTGATTTAGTAAAAGGTTCAAAAAGATTTTGTCCTCAGCCGCACCAACTTTTTCAGATTCTAAAACCGTCGGCAAAACTGAATCGTCATTAATTCCTGCTTTGTTTATTTCAGGAATTTTCTTAGCAACCGTTTCAATCGTTTTGTAAATCCCATATAATTTTTGAGCCACTTGTTCCTGACTAACTGCCGTATCATCGTATTTACGGTTACTTTCAGCAATTTCAGACAAGTAACGTGTTCTGTGTGGTGGAATAACAAAAATCTTTTCGCTCATTTCACGAGTGATTTGGAACGTTGATTTCAAATCAGAATTTGTTTTTTCATGAACTTTGTCCATAATCGCTTTGTACAACGTATTCATTCCCGGATCATTAAACTGCGAGGCAATGGTTCCAAAAACGGGAAGTGTATCTAAATTAGCATCCCAAAGATTATGGTTGCGTTGGTATTGTTTTTTCACGTCTCTCAATGCATCAAGAGAACCACGTTTGTCAAATTTGTTTATTGCTACCAAGTCTGCAAAATCAAGCATGTCGATTTTTTCCAATTGCGTTGCAGCACCAAATTCAGGTGTCATTACGTATAAAGAAACATCGGAATGGTCCATAATTTCCGTATCCGATTGCCCGATTCCCGAAGTCTCCAGAATTATAATGTCATAATTTGCTGCTTTTATTACTTGAATTGCATCAGCAACATATTTAGACAAAGCCAGATTCGATTGGCGTGTAGCCAAAGAACGCATGTAAACACGGGGATTATTGATGGCATTCATTCGGATTCTATCGCCTAGAAGAGCTCCACCCGTTTTACGTTTAGATGGATCAACCGATATTAATCCGATAGTTTTTTCTGGGAAATCAATTAGAAAACGACGCACTAATTCATCTACCAAAGAAGATTTTCCTGCTCCGCCCGTTCCTGTAATTCCAAGAACTGGAGTTTTACAATCGATATTCTTTTTTTGTATGGCCTCCAATGTATTGGCCGCAACATCCGGAAAATTTTCTGCTGACGAGATGATTCTGGCAATTGCTTTTGGATTCTTTTCGTCTAAATGATTGATTTCATCAGTCAGTTTATCTCCAACCGGATAATCAGATTTTTGTACCAAATCGTTTATCATTCCCTGCAAGCCCATCGCACGTCCGTCATCCGGAGCATAAATTCTCGTAATTCCGTACGCTTGCAATTCGGCTATTTCAGAAGGCAGAATTACGCCTCCACCACCACCAAATATCTTGATTTGCCCTGCTCCTTTTTCTTGAAGCAAGTCATACATATATTTAAAATATTCGTTATGTCCTCCTTGGTAAGAAGTTATTGCAATTGCATTGGCGTCTTCTTGGATAGCTGTGTTGACAACTTCTTCAACACTGCGGTCGTGACCTAAATGGATCACCTCCACACCTGTTGACTGAATAATTCTTCGCATGATGTTAATTGCTGCATCGTGACCATCAAAAAGGGCCGCAGCGGTTACAATTCTTACTTTATTAATAGGGATATACGGTTTTACGAGTTCCATTTTATGAATATGATAATTTAAGTCGGCAATTTACGATTTTATTTTAAAAATTATTTGTCGTTGCTGCTTGTTGTTAATAAATAAGGTCGGATTTTGTTATTTAGCCCCGATTGAAGCGGCATCCCTCGCTTTTTCAGCGAGGATACAGCGGAAAGCGGGACCAATTACGATTAATAAAACCAAAATTTGTGCTCTTAAAGAATAGTTGGCTTTGTTTTTGAATAAATAGTATTTTTACAAATGCCAAATGGCAAACACAGGAAGTAAACTAATAAAATAATTACGATGAAGAAAATTTTAATTTTAGCGGTAGCAATTTCGCTTTCGAGTTGTGCCGAAATGCAACAAGTTTTGAATCAATTCCCCCAAACACAAGGAATTGGTGGTGTTGATATTGCTGGTGGTTTAAAAGAAGCCCTTAATAATGGGATTTCGAAACAAGTCACCAAATTGACTACCACCGATGGTTTTTACAGAAATGAAGCCGTGAAAATTTTATTGCCGGAAGAATTGAGAAAAGTAGATGCGGGTTTAAGAAGAATTGGATTGAGCTCTCTGGCTGATGAAGGTTTGAAAGTATTGAATCGTGCTGCTGAAGATGCGGTGAAGGAAGCGACTCCAATATTTGTAGACGCCGTAAGAAACATGACTTTTATGGATGCCAGATCAATTTTGATGGGAAATGAAAGTTCGGCCACCAATTATTTACAAAACAGCACTTCGACTGCTTTGTACGGAAAATTTAATCCCGTGATTAAAAATTCGTTCACTAAAGTAGGTGCCGATAAAGTTTGGACCAACATTATTACAAAATACAACAGCATTCCTTTAGTGAATAAAGTGAATCCTGACTTGACGGATTATGTGACCAATCAAGCATTGAATGGTGTTTTTAAGATGGTTGCCGTTGAGGAGAAAAACATAAGAACCAATATAGTGTCAAGAACATCTGTTTTATTGCAGAAAGTTTTTGCAATGCAGGACAACAAATAGATTGAAATTTGGTTGTTTTCATAACATAAAACAGCCAAATCAAACTTTTTTACAAAACAAATACGTTTAATTTTGAAAAACGCTACTTATTACTAAGAACTAAGCTGAAAAAGACGTCTTATGCAGAAAATTACTATCCTAATTCATTGCGAAGATCAAAAAGCAATTATTGCCTCCATTACAAATTATATTTCCGCTATTGATGGAAATATTACGTATTTAGATCAACATGTTGATGCCGATGAAAATGTATTTTTCATGCGCTTAGAATGCGAATTCAGCGCCAAAAATTGGAATATTGAAGCTATTAAAACTGATTTTCAAGTTAAGTTAGCTTCTCCTTTCAATATGTCGTGGGAAATGTATACTCAAGAAGAAAAACCAAAAATGGCTTTGTTTGTTTCCAAATACGAGCATTGTCTGTATGATATTTTAGGACGGTACAGTGCTGGTGAACTGTCTCTTGAAATTCCTTTGATCATCAGCAACCATGAAGAATTAAGATTAGTGGCGGAACGTTTTTCAATTCCGTTTCATTATGTTCCTTTTACTAAAGATAGCAAGGCCGAAGGAGAACAAAAGCAGTTGGATTTACTGAAAAAATATAATGTTGACTTCATTGTTTTGGCACGCTACATGCAGATAATAACGCCCAATTTGATTGCGCGATACAAGAATCAAATTATCAATATTCATCATTCTTTTCTTCCGGCATTTCCCGGAGCAAAACCCTATCATTCAGCTTTTAAACGCGGTGTAAAAATCATTGGTGCCACCAGTCATTATGTAACCGAAGGATTGGATGAAGGTCCGATTATCGAGCAAGATATTGCCCGAGTTTCACACAGCCATTCTATAGAAGATTTTATTATGAAAGGGCGCGATCTGGAACGCATGGTTTTAGCGCGGGCTATAAAACTTCATGCTGAGAGAAAAACAATGGTTTATAATAATAAAACGGTGGTATTTTTATAAATCCTCTTCCTTGCCGAACCTTTATGACTCTCCAAAGGAGAGAGAGCCATAATCGAGGACTAAAACTAAAAAAATGCTCAGTTTGCTGCGCATTTTTTATTTAAATTCGACAACATTTTTATCTTTCTAGCAAGTCAACATCTACACCTAATCCGTTAGCAATTCGAGCAACTAAACGTCCGTCAACTCGACACCGATGACACAATTAACGGTTAACTATTTTGTCTTTTTTAAAACCATCAATGTCAGACATGTAAGCAATACCACTGTGTATCGTATTTTGTTGTTAATCCGGAGTCATGATCTTAAATAAATTTCCACGTTGCGTATAATGATCATTTTCTCCTTCGCAATTTCCGTAGTACTAATCCGCAAAATCAATACAAATTTCCATTGGCGGTTCTTTATATGCGAGGTCAATTTTGATAGCATCAAAACTTTTTGGTAAATAATTCGGATTACTGCCGCCATTCTCATCCACTCTCATTTGTCGATCCAGCTGGTAATTATGGCTCGCAACTGGACAACGATTTACCGCAATTTGCTCATAATTAGTTGCCAAACGATGGCGTTGCGAATCAGGATAGGACAACAATTTACCCTGCAACATTTTATGATGTGAGTTTCCACTTCCGTCAACCACCTGCGCCATTGCAAATGCAAAGTGCTCAATATCTTCAAAATAATTATGTAGATTTTGATTTAAATTTAAAAAACCAGCGATAATCTACTGAAAATCGTCTTGAGGCCACACTAGCGTTGCATCAGATGGATTTAAATAATAGTTTGGGAATTCGCCTGTTCTTCGGTCAGGATTTGAATCTGCAAGTTTCCTTTTGGAAAATTTCTCGCCACAATATTCTCAAAAAAAAATCGCGCTGTACTAAATTCATATCATGCGATTTCATTTTGGCCGTCTCTTCAATGATAAAATTCCTAATTCCTTGTGCAGTTTTAAAATGAAATTTAACGTAAGTGCGTTCATTCACTGCATTAATTATCATAAAAGTATTAACCTACAAGCCGTTCATGTCACTGTATCCATAAGGTGTTCTTATGTCCTAAATTGAAATTAACACCCGACGCTAACTCTCCTGATTTAACAACCAGCAATCTCACAGTATCGTTAACGATTTTATACTAGTATGCGGATCTTGTTTTTAGTTATAAATTAAATCGCAAAATTTTTAAGATTTTTGACAAAGAAAACCCGTATACTATTGCCTACGCAATCCCAATTGCCATCTTCTGTGTAAAACTATATGGCGAAATCCCATAAACCTCTTTTCGTTTCCGCTGAATCTCTTTTGCGTCACAGCAGAAATATTTTGCCAAAAATTTAAATAATTTTCACAAATTAAACATTAAACAATATTGGAAACCTACCTGATTATCTATGCTAAGTAATAAATTATACTAGCAAATA
Source organism: Flavobacterium sp. DSR3-2 (assembly GCF_049896525.1). Lineage (NCBI taxonomy): Bacteria > Pseudomonadati > Bacteroidota > Flavobacteriia > Flavobacteriales > Flavobacteriaceae > Flavobacterium > Flavobacterium sp. DSR3-2. The sequence continues at coordinate 32,520 of NZ_JAFCUM010000013.1, read as the reverse complement.
TATTTTTTATTTACTATTGAACAATGAGCACCAAAAACCGAAAACGGAACACTTGTACACTATCTCAAAACCACATCTTTCACCACATCACGTCTTAATTCCTCATTAATCATAGCGACAATTTTGGACTTTCCGTGGCTTAATTCTTCCCTTAAAACAGACGAGGTTAACTCGACATACAAAGTACTTCCTTTCAAAACTACATTATTAGTATAACTATTGACACCATTGCCCATTAGATTTTTCCAGGCGTCTTTAACATCAATTTGATCCATTCCTGGTTGCAGTTTATTGACTTGAATAATTTGTTTCAAAACATCCCCTATCGTACTCTGATTATTTAATCGTTTTGCCATCGCCCAGTAAATTTATCGGTGTTGCTTTTTTGTAATGATACTCTATTTTTTCCTTATTCAACAGCACTAATTCTTCCGCTGACAAAGCAATCAATTCTTCACTCCATTTCATGTACGGTGTCGAATAATCCAAGAATACTTTTCCACCATCAAATCGCACCGTTACGTTTTCATAAGCATTATTCACTAAAAAAGTCCCGTCCAATTGCGGCATTACTTTCTTCCGAATCCCTTTATTTTTATCTATTTCAAAATAATCATACACTTCATTCATCTTGTATTCCTTGTCCTTTATGGAATCAAAAACAACCTTTTTAACCTCCCAATATCCGTTTATTTTTGAAATGTCTTCTGGTTTTATCTTTTGCTGACAAGCCACAAAGAGAAATGCTATCAAAAGAATGCTGTAAGTTTTTTTCATATAATTATTATTTTTTTAGGAGCTGTTTCCTGCTTTCCGCTTCAATCTTTATATCCGCAAAAAAAGCGGCTAAAAAGGATTTCCGCTTCAATCAGGGCTAGATAATTTAAGGAAACAACAACTTTATTTTATACTACAAAGTTACTCTTATTAAATTCAAAGAAAACAAAATTAGCAGAAACACATTAAACTATTTTCTATATTTTTGGTCTTAACCAAATTAGAAATAAATCAGCAGCAAGATGTCAAAAATAATTTACAGTTTCCTCATCGTACTATTTTGTAGTAGCTGCAGTTCCGATACTGCTGAACCAAATCCAACCCCAACACCAACAGAAACGCTCTATTTCCCGCCTTTGACAAGCACAACTTGGGAAACAAAATCAATAGCGAGTTTAGGTTGGAAGCAAGTTGCCGTGAAACCGTTATTGGATTATTTAGAACTTAAAAATTCAAAATCTTTCATCATTCTTGTCAACGGTAGAATCGTAATGGAACAGTATTTCGACGGTCATGACGCGAATGCATTTTGGTATTGGGCAAGCGCTGGAAAAACGCTGACAGCAACTGTAACAGGAATTGCACAACAAGAAAACTTAATCAACATCAACAATAAAGTTTCGCAATATATATGAACTGGTTGGACGAGTTTGTCTTTAGCCAAAGAAAATTTGATTACAAACAGACATTTACTCACTATGACTACCGGATTAGATGACAGCACGGATGACGTTAATCCAGCAAACCTAAAATATAAAGCCGATGCAGGAACACGTTGGGCGTATCATAATGTATATGTAAAATTACAGGATGTGATTGCTCAAGCCAGCGGTCAAACTTGGAATACCTATTTCAATACCAAATTAAAAGATAAAATAGGAATGGATGGCGCATGGTTTCAATTAGGGAATAATTCCGTTTATGGAAGTAATACTCGATCCATGGCACGCGTTGGCTTGTTAATCTGCAACAAAGGAAAATGGGAAAGCAATAGGATATTGAATGAAAATTTTATCAATGAAGCTACAAACACTTCACAAACTATAAATCTGGGATACGGCTATTTATGGTGGCTGAATGGAAAAACAAGTTATTATTTACCGCAAAGCCAACTGCAATTCAATGGCAGTTTAATACCAACAGCTCCAGCAGATATGTTTATGGCACTGGGGAAATACGATCAAAAAATCTATATTATTCCAAGCAAAAAAATGGTCGTTATCCGAATGGGAGATGTTGCAAATCCAAATAATCCAACTTTTGCTTTATCCGATTTTGATGAAATTTTGTGGCAAAAAATTAGTGCTTTATACCAATAAACTTACTTAGTTTTCAAACGTTTCATAAAACCTAAAACAAAGAAAATCAAACCAATTATTAGTAAAAAATAATAGAAACCAACACTTTTGTCTCGAATAAGGTTGGCCAAAATAAAAGAAACAATACTTATAAAATAAAAATAAATTAAGTTACTATTTTTGACAGAAGAAAAATTCATTCCTATTATTATTTAAAAAAACTATCTACAAACTCGTATTTATTGAAAACCTGAAGATCCTCAATTCCTTCTCCTACACCAATATACTTTACAGGAATTTGAAACTGATCCGAAATTCCAATTACAACGCCACCTTTTGCGGTTCCGTCTAATTTAGTAACTGCTAAACAAGTAACTTCTGTAGCAGCTGTAAATTGTTTTGCTTGTTCAAAAGCATTCTGACCGGTTGATCCATCCAAAACTAATAATACATCATGTGGCGCATCACCAACAATTTTTTGCATCACTCGTTTTACTTTGGTCAATTCGTTCATTAAATTAATTTTATTGTGTAAACGTCCCGCAGTATCGATAATTACGATATCCGCATTTTGTGCCACTGCTGATTGTAAGGTATCAAAAGCTACCGAAGCCGGATCACTTCCCATATCTTGACGAACAATAGGAACGCCTACTCGATCCGCCCAAATCTGCAATTGATCGATGGCAGCGGCCCGAAAAGTATCGGCAGCACCAAGAACCACATTATAACCTGCTTTTTTAAATTGATAGGCTAATTTACCAATGGTAGTTGTTTTTCCAACACCATTAACACCAACTACCATTAAAACATAAGGCTTAGTCTGAATTGGAATTACAAATTCCGTTGCTTCGCCAGAATTGGTCTCTGATAACAAAGCCGCAATCTCTTCCCTAAGAATTTGATTAAGCTCTTCTATACCAAGATATTTATCCGAAGCGACGCGGCTTTCAATTCTTGTAATTATTTTCAATGTAGTATTTACGCCAACATCTGAGGCCACAAGGATTTCCTCTAAATTATCTAAGACTTCATCATCCACTTTTGACTTTCCGGCAACCGCTTTGGTTAACTTCGAAAAGAAATTTGTTTTTGATTTTTCAAGACCTTTGTCTAATGTTTGCTTCGCCTGTTCGCTTAGGCTCGGGTCTTTTTTCTCTGATGAAAATATTCTTTTGAAAAAACTCATTGTATAAATAGTATTAGGAATGAAGCATTTAAGTCCAAAGAACTTATATACTTTCTGCCAGTAAATATAGAAAATAAAAAAGCTACTTTCGAATGAAAGTAGCTTTTCTATATAATATGAATGTTGATTATTTCTTTTTCAAGAATTCATCCACTGATTCAGGAGTCATAATAGATTCTACGAATGTATATGCACCTGTTTTTGGAGATTTCACCATTTTGATGGCTTTAGATAATCTCTTAGAAGATGTTTGTAACGATGCTACGGTTTTCTTTGCCATGATTCAAATGTTATTTAAATTTAAATAAAATCTTCAAATGCTGATCATTTGAGACTTTTATTAAAATCTCTAATTATTACTTAATTTCTTTGTGAACAGTTACACGTTTCAAGATTGGATTAAATTTTTTAATCTCTAATCTGTCCGGAGTATTCTTTTTGTTCTTCGTTGTTATGTATCTTGAAGTTCCTGCAACACCTGAAGTCTTGTGCTCAGTACATTCTAAAATTACCTGGATTCTATTACCTTTCTTTGCCATCTTGCTATTTTTTTATTTTGGAAGAGATTATTTGATAAATCCTTCTGACTGTGCTTTTTTCAAAACCGCAGCGATTCCATTTTTATTAATTGTTTTTATCGTAGATGCAGCTACTCTTAGAGTAATCCATCTATCTTCTTCTGGAAGATAAAAACGCTTTTTAACTAAGTTTACAGAAAATTTTCTCTTAGTTTTGTTCATAGCGTGAGAAACGTTATTTCCTACCATCGCTCTTTTACCTGTAAGGTCACAAACTCTTGACATTATACTTATCTTTTATCGTTATTCAAAATCAGGGTGCAAAGAAAAGAAAAATAAACCTATTAACCAACAATATTATCGTACATTTTTTAAAATTTCTTTCTGTAAAAGTTCCAAACTTTTATTTACCGCTCTATCTATCACTTTTTCACGGGGTTGACCAAAATTAAATTCTTCAACAATTATTTCATTTGGAGTAGCCAATGCAATAAAAACTGTTCCAATTTCTGCATTTGATTCCCCTTTTGACGGTCCGGCATTTCCTGTTGTCGCAATTGCATAATCTGTTTTCATCATCGCTTTCACATTCAAAGCCATCGCTGAAACTACTTCTCGGCTCACGACAGAATATTCTGTTATCAAGCTTTCAGGAATACCCAAAACATCAATTTTTACCTCTGTTGCATAGGAAATCACACTTCCTTTAAAATATTTTGAAGAACCTGAAACTGATGTTAAAACTTCCGCAATCTTACCTCCCGTACAACTTTCTGCAGTAGAAATAGTTTTGTTTTGTTTTCCCAGCAACCTTCCTACAACCACTTCGATAGTTTCATCTTCATCAAAACCCACAATGATATCATGTATGATTGCATCCAGTAATTTTACATTTTCTTCAATCGAAGCTTCTAGTTTTTCTTTATCGATGCCTCGCGCGGAAAGCCTTAAACGAACTCTCCCTGGTGCGGGCAAGTAAGCCAATTTAATGAATTCAGGAAGGTTATTTTCCCATTCCTCTATACGTTCCGCCACCAAACTTTCGCCCTGTCCGTATGTGAGAATTGTTTTATGGATAATATAAGGACGTTTGTATTCCCGAATTACTTTTGGGATGATTTCATTTTCTACTAAATATTTCATTTCATAAGGAACTCCGGGAAGCGAAATAAAAACGGTATTTTCCTTTTTCATCCACATTCCTGGCGCGGTACCCACCTGATTGTGAAGAACTGTACATTTTGACGGAACTAATGCCTGATCTCTATTGATTTGCGATGCTGTTCTGTTCATCACACGCTCAATAAGCTCAATTACATGATTTTCGACCGCTTTATCAATGATTAATTCGTCTTCAAAATAATCACAGAAAGTTTTCTTAGTCACATCATCTTTTGTTGGTCCTAAACCGCCCGTAATAATCACTAAATCTACTTTGTTTTGAAGCGAGGCAAACGTATCTAAAATGTGTTTTTTATCATCACTGATCGAAATCATTTCGTTGATTTCAACACCAATTTTATCCAACGACTTGGCAATAAAACCAGAATTCGTATCGACAATTTGACCTATTAAAATTTCGTCACCTATGGTAACTATAGTTGCTTTCATTTTTTTGGAATATTTTTTTTGTGAGATTGCAATCTAAAAAAAAGAATTGCGTAAATTACTACATTCCGGTTTTTTTAGCGTGAGGGATAAAAGTGAAAATCCTCCCGATTTTTATTCGGGAGATTACTTCATCTAACAATTATTTTCATAGGAGTTCATTGAACTTCATTTGCAACGGATAATCAAACCACGCTGTAACCATATTCATAGCGTGGTCGAGCAAGATTACAAATTAAAGTCTTTTTTAATTTCTTTGATAGCGTCGTTGACTTGATTTTTTACGCTCTTAAAAGTTTCTTTTATATCTTTCTTTTTACCTTCGGCTTTGGTCCAGGCTTCGACTTGAAGGATCTCTTCAAAAGCCACGTTTAAGCCCATCAAATCTAAGGTTGGTTTTATCTTGTGCGCAAAAGCATAAGCATGGTTGTAGTCTTTCTTTTTAATTCCCTCTTTTATTTGTTGTAAATCATCCGGAACTTCGGTAACAAATAAAGTCAAAATTTCATTTACAAATTCAGGATCGTTGTCTGAAAGTGCGTACACTTTTGACAGGTTGTAATTTATAGCCATTATTTTACTTGTATTCTAAATAGTTGTTGTCCTTCTAAAAACCCTTCTAAAACGTCATCTGGCTTAACAGCAGCGACTCCTTCCGGGGTTCCTGTAAAAATAATATCGCCAATTTTTAACGTAAAAAACTGAGAAACGTATGAAATCAGTTCGTCAATTTTCCACAGCATAAAACTAGAATTGCTTATTTGTACTGTCTTATTATTGTTGGTTAATTCAAAAGTAATATTTTCTAATGAACTAAATTGATTTTTTGGCAAAAATTCACCTAGGACCGCAGAGCCGTCAAAGGCTTTTGCTTTTTCCCAAGGCAACCCTTTTGCTTTTAATTTATCCTGTAAATCGCGAGCGGTAAAATCAATTCCCACACTGATTTCGTCATAATATTTATGAGCAAATTTAGGTTCGATGTATTTTCCTACTTTACTTATCTTGACAATAATTTCAATTTCATGGTGTACATCTTCCGAAAATTCCGGAATTACAAATGGGTGTTGTTTCAATAAAACTGCCGAATCCGGCTTCATGAAAACTACTGGTTCAGTTGGTCTTTCGTTATGCAATTCCTCTATGTGATTGGTATAATTTCTACCGATACAGATTATTTTCATTTCTTATTAATTAAAAAAAATTTAATGATTGAAGGATTCAAAAATTAGCTTAATTTATTATTTAATTTTCGAAGTTTGATTGCCGTTAAAACTTTTTTGGTGTACAGAGGAAAATCAGCATTTTGTATCCAACTGAAATAACCGGGTTCCGTTTCCAAAATTTTATCCACTTTTACTCCTTTGTGTTTTCCAAAAGTAAAAATTTCTTGATTGTCTTTATCAAAAGCAATCATTCCAGCGAAATCAGCAATTTTCTTTCTTGTTGTAAACTCGGATAATGATTTCATGTCATTTTCTAGTTCCGGATAACGATCCAATTGTGCTTTCAAAATTTCGTAAGTTGCCATGGTATCCGCTTCTGCTGAATGTGCATTTTCAAGCGTTTTTCCGCAATAAAACTTGTGTGCTGCGCCCAATGTTCGTTCTTCCATTTTATGAAAAACAGTCTGAACATCAACTGAAACTCTGTTTTTCATGTCAAAATCTACTCCGGCACGTAACATTTCCTCTGCCAATAACGGAATATCAAAACGATCCGAATTAAATCCAGCTAAATCACTGTCTTTAATCATGTTGTAAACTTGCGCCGCCAGTTCGTTGAAAGTAGGCTCATTCGCTACTTTTTCATCGGTGATTCCATGAACCGCTGTTGTTTGCGGCGGAATTGGAATCGTTGGATTTACCAACCATGTTTTGCTTTCTTTGTTTCCGTTTGGAAAAACTTTGAATATTGAGATTTCTACAATTCTATCTTTTCCGATGTCAATTCCTGTGGTTTCAAGGTCGAAAAAGCAAATTGGTTTATTGAGTTTAAGTTCCATTTTTAAATTTTGTGTGGCTACAAATATAGAAATTTGGGATTAATTTTATTTAAAGTTCAACGTTTAAAGTTGCAGAAAACCTCAAAAAAAGAAAACCCGATTGATTTTTGAAAATCAATCGGGTTTTTATAGTAATTATAAACTTTTAAACATCTCTGTTAACATCAAAAGCTTCTAAGTATTCCGCTACTCTTTTCACAAAACTACCTCCTAACGCGCCATCTACCACTCTATGATCATAGCTGTGTGACAAGAACATTTTCTGGCGAATCCCGATAAAATCTCCTTCTGGAGTTTCGATTACTGCCGGCATTTTACGAATTGCTCCAAGAGCTAAAATACCCACTTGCGGCTGATTCAAAATTGGCGTACCAAAAACACTTCCAAAAGTTCCCACATTGGTAACCGTATACGTTCCGCCTTGAGTATCGTCCGGTTTTAGTTTTCCAGCTTTTGCACGACCTCCTAAATCGTTTACCGCTTTGGCCATTCCAACCAAATTCAGCTGATCGGCATTTTTAATAACAGGAACAATTAAGTTTCCGTTTGGTAACGAAGCCGCCATTCCTAAGTTAATATTTTTCTTCTTGATAATGTAATCGCCATCCACAGAAATATTCATTCCAGGATAATCTTTCAGCGCTTTCGCAACTGCTTCCATGAAAATTGGCGTATAGGTCAACTTCTCCCCTTCTCTTTTTTCGAAAGCATTTTTATTTTTCTCTCTCCATTTCACAATATTCGTTACATCGACTTCGATAAACGACTGAACGTGAGCTGAAGTTTGTACCGAAGCGATCATGTAACCCGCAATAAGCTTGCGCATTCTGTCCATTTCTATAATTTCATCACCACCACTTACAGATACCGGAGCTGCTTTTTGAGCGACTGGAGCTGCAATTGGTTTTTGAACTGCAACGGGAGCCGAAACTACAGGTTGGCTCGTTCTATTTTTCACGTAATCTAAAATATCATTTTTAGTAACTCTTCCCTCTTTTCCTGTTCCAGAAATTGCTGCTAATTCTGCAACAGAAACCCCTTCTTCTTTGGCAATGTTTTTCACTAATGGCGATAAGAATTTTTCAGAATCAGAGAAATCTACCGGCGCTGCAACACTTTCTTTGCCGTCATCCACTGTTTTTGTCACTTCAGCAATAACGTCGGGAGCAACCGCTTCTTTTACAATAGATACTAATTCTCCACCTTCAATTTCAATAATTGCGATAGTCTGACCCACTTGAACCAAATCGTCTTTTCCGAACAATTGTTCTACCAAAATTCCCGAAACTTCGCTTGGCACTTCACTGTCCACTTTATCAGTAGCAATTTCAAGTACTGCTTCGTCAGCTTCAATTCTGTCTCCAACTTCTTTTAACCAGTTTGTAATAGTTGCTTCTGCAACGCTTTCTCCCATTTTTGGAAGTTTTAATTCAAATCTTGCCATATTGTTAACCTAAAAGGTGATATTGATTTTCAGTTTGCGAAATTACTAAATATTTCAAATATAAATTACATTAAATGCAATTTTTTACTCTATTTCTATAATCTCACCTCTCTCGTTACTATTGTTACTTCCTATTAAAAAATTAGCGTTTTTTGGTATAATTTTAAAGGTAAATCCTTTATTCCTTGAATATTCGAGAATTTCTATACACTTTTTGAAGGTTATAAATTCGTTGTCCAAAATAACTTCTTCACCTACTTTGCTTTTAACAAAAGACGAAATTACCATTTTTTCTGTTTTTAAATCGTGAAACTGGACTTTATTTTGTGAAATCAAACGCAGTTTTTCTACTAATTTTTCGTTCGCCGAATACAACAGATATGATTTTGGATTTGTTTTCATTCCGAAGTTTTGGAAAAGTTTTCCTTGAAACATCTTTACAAAAGAGAAAAATACAATTCCCGTTTTCATGAAAATCGAGAAAAATACCGATCCCGTCCCAAAACTTCGGGATCGAGAATTAAAATGCTTTTTGTAAAAGAAGTTCATCGCTTCTTGGAAACGTTTCATGTACGTTTCATCCCTAACGGTACTTTCTCCTTTAAAGTGGATTACGGTAGTTTCATGGAAATAATAATTCGACTTTCCTTTTTGCAAAATTCGATACGACAAATCAATATCGTCAGAATACATAAAACAGTCTTCGTCAAATCCGCCTACTTCAAGATACAAATATCTTTTTAGGAACATAAAAGCACCCACTAAAATGTCTGTTTTTCCTGTTTGGTTTTCGTTTAAATGTTGTGCATAATATTTTCCAAATGTTTCTGACTTTTTAAATAATTTATACAAACCCGTGATTTTTGTAAAAGCAACCCAAGGAGTAGGAACGCCACGCTTGCTTTCGGGCAGAAATTTTCCGGCTCCATCAATGAGTTTACAACCCACAATTCCTAAATTCGATTGTTGTTTGGCGAAAGCCAATACTTTCGTAAACGTATCTTCAGCGACAACAGTATCCGGATTGAGAATGCAAATATATTCGCCTTTAGCATGCGCTACACCAATATTATTTCCTTTCGGAAAACCTAGATTTTCTTTGTTTTGAATGAGTTTTACATTTGGAAAACGCTTTTCCATCATCGCACAACTATCATCGGAAGAATAATTATCGATTACAATAATTTCACCGTCAATGCTTTCTAAAGCACTTTGCACGCTTAATACGCATAGTTCGAGAAAATACCGAACATTGTAATTGAGGATGATGACGGATAGTTGCATTTTTCAAAGATATATTTTACGAGGCAAAGACACAGGTTAAAAGTTTAAAAAACATTAAAAAATATTTCTCCCTAGCCCCGACTGAAGTGAAAATTTTTTAAAAGAATTAACAAAGATTGCAACGAAAAGTGGAAACAATACCTGTGAATAAATCCAATCCCAATTCTTCGGGACAATCTAACCTTCTTTTATTCCTTAGAATCGATTACTTTTGGTGAATAGTAACGATTCGGTAATATTTTAATGCATGAAAAAGATCTTCTTCATATTATTTCTGATTTCTATTATTTCCATACAGGCTCAAATTTCGGGCTGCACGGATCCAATTTCCAAAAACTTTAATCCAGCTGCCATCGTAAATGATGGAAGTTGTGACTATGCTTCGGCAAGAATTAAACCAATATATTCGGTAAAATTAAATGCCATTCTCAAAGAAACTTCCAGTTTGACACAAAGTGATTCTCTTTTTTGGACCAATAACGATGACACCAACACGGCTCTTTATGCAATTAACATAAAAGGTGTTATTAAAAATAAAATTGAATTAAAAAACGTAACCAATACCGACTGGGAAGAAATTACGCAAGACGCAAACTATTTTTACATTGGCGATTTTGGAAATAATGCCTCCGGAAACAGAAAGGATCTTCATATATTACGAGTTGAAAAACAGTCGCTTTTGCAGAACAATCAGAAAATCGACACGCTTTCGTTTTCATATTCCAATCAAATAGATTTTACCAAAACCAAGTCCAATACAACCAATTTTGATTGCGAAGCTTTTATTGTTTCCGGTGACAGTATTTACTTGTTTTCCAAAGAATGGAAAGAAAAAAGAACTAGTGTTTATGTGATTCCAAAGCTTCCCGGTCAACATATTGCACAACTGAAAGAATCCTATAATGTAAAAGGATTAATTACCGCAGCAACCTATGTAGCTGAAAAAAAGCTGCTGGTGCTTACCGGCTACAGCAAGTCTTTATCGCCTTTTATTTATCTGTTTTACGATTACAATGAGTCCGGTTTTTTTTCCGGAAACAAGAGAAAAATAAAAATTGCACTTCCGTTTCATCAGATGGAAGGGATCAGCACGCTAGATGGACTTAATTACTTTTTAACCAATGAAAATTTCGCCAAAAAACGAATCATTAATGTCCCGCAGCAGTTACATCAATTTGATTTAAATGCTTTTTTAGCCAATTATCTACAACAATAATTGTTAATGAAAACTTAGATTCAACTAAACTGTTGGCAAATCGGTATTTAATAGCTTACTTTTGCAAAAAATTTAGCCCTGTGAATTACCTTTCTGTAGAAAATATCTCGAAATCTTTTGGTGAACGTACGCTGTTTAAAGACATCTCGTTTGGGATTAACAAAGATCAAAAAATTGCTTTCATAGCCAAAAATGGTTCTGGAAAAACGACTATCATGAGTATTATTAATGGTCTTGAAGAATCAGATACCGGACAAGTTGTTTTAAGAAAAGGCATAAAAATGGCCTTCCTGTCGCAAAATAACAATTTGCAGGAAGAACTGACTATTGAGGAAAGTATTTTCGCGTCGGATAATGAGACTTTGAAAGTGATTGAAGCGTATGAAAAAGCATTAGAAAATCCAGAAGATGAAGAAGCTTACCAAAAAGCTTTTGACGGAATGGATCAGCACAACGCCTGGGATTTTGAAACGCAGTACAAGCAAATTTTGTTCAAACTGAAGTTGGAAAATTTCAAACTGAAAGTAAAAAATCTTTCGGGTGGACAGAAAAAAAGATTGTCACTGGCTATCATTTTGATCAATCGTCCTGACTTATTAATTTTGGATGAACCTACGAATCACTTGGATTTAGAGATGATTGAATGGTTGGAAAGTTATTTTACCAAAGAAAATATTACGTTGTTTATGGTGACGCACGACCGTTTCTTTCTGGAGCGTGTTTGTAATGAAATCATCGAATTGGACAACGGAAAATTATACCAATACAAAGGAAACTACTCCTATTATCTAGAGAAAAAAGAGGAACGCATTGCCTCCGAAAACTCGAGTGTGGATAAAGCGCAGAATCTTTTTGTGAAAGAACTGGAATGGATGCGCCGCCAGCCAAAAGCGAGAACAACCAAGTCAAAATCGCGTCAAGATGATTTTTATGACATTAAGGAAAAAGCACAAAGTCGCCGTCGTGAAAATAAAGTAGAACTGGAAATCAACATGGAACGCATGGGAAGCAAGATTATCGAGCTTCACAAAATTTCCAAAAAATTCAAGGATCATATGATTATGGATAATTTCAGTTTTGATTTTCAACGTGGCGAACGCATCGGAATCATTGGAAAAAACGGAACCGGAAAATCGACTTTTTTAAATTTATTGACTGGAACTATTCCGCTTGATGGTGGAAAAGTGGTGATTGGCGAAACAATAAAAGTGGGGTACTACACACAAAGTGGAATCAACCCGAAACCCGGTCAGCGTGTGATTGATGTGATTAAGGAATATGGAGAATTTATTCCGTTGATGAAAGGGAAATTAATTTCGGCTTCGCAATTGTTAGAGCGTTTCTTATTTGATGCTAAAAAACAATATGATTTTGTCGATAGATTGAGCGGTGGAGAATTGAAACGTTTGTACTTGTGTACAGTTTTGATCCAGAATCCAAACTTCTTGATTCTGGATGAGCCTACGAATGATTTAGATATTGTGACGCTGAATGTTTTGGAAAGCTTCCTTTTGGATTTTCCGGGTTGTCTTTTAGTGGTTTCTCACGACCGCTATTTTATGGATAAAATTGTGGATCACTTATTCATTTTTAGAGGTGATGGTGTAGTGGAAAATTTTCCCGGCAACTATTCTGATTTCAGAGCCTACGAAGACAGTACCGATGTAGCTCAAAAAGAGGAAAACAAAGCCGAAAAGAAAGACTGGAAACAAAACAATCCAACTGGAAACCTGACGTTCAATGAGCAAAAAGAATTCCAGAAAACCGAGAAAGAAATCAAGGATTTAGAGCTTCAGAAAATAGCTATCGAACAATTATTTTCGGAAGGGAAAATTGCCGCAAGCGATATTGAGAAAAAAGGAAATGAATTGCAAAACCTAATCCAAAAGATGGAACTCAAAGAAGAGCGTTGGTTTGAATTAAGTGCCAAAATGGAAGGATAAAAAACTTATAATTGTATTCAATTATTGTAAAAACCCCATCCCAATTTACGTAATCGTAGCTTGTGGCGGGGTTTTTCGCATGAATATATTAACAGAAAATTAGCACAATTACACTACTTGAGTATTAAAATAACATATACATTTGACTATCAATTTCAATCATCAAACTCATAATCAACTCAAATGAAAGTAAAATCTACAAACATACCCATTAAAAAAAAATCTAAATTCATACCATACCTGCTCTTGTTGAGTACGATTTTATTTTTTCATTATTCTTGGTCACAAAATATTTCAGTAAAAATAATTGATGCAACTACTAAAGAGCCCATACCCTACGCCACCATCAACATTGATAAAAAAGAACATTTGATCTCAAATGCCGAAGGTTTTTTTAACCTTGCTGAAACTGCAATTCAAGACGAAAATACACTAACCATTACCTATCTAGGCTACAAAAATCTTGAAGTTAAGGTAAGTCAATTATCAAAACTAGATTACATTATAGCACTCACTCCTACTATTTTTGAATTGGATGATGTACCAGTAAATGGTGAAAAACCTAATCCTTACGTTATCATGGCTACGGTAAAGGCTAATCTTTCTATAAATTATAGCAATACCGATAATCCTACTAAAGACATGTTATTTGTGAGAAAATCAAATGCTACGTATCCTAAAGAAGTTGTAGTTGATGTTAATCAGTCGACAGGTTTTTCAAAACAAGCGCTTAAGCAAGTCAATAGTGATGTTCAAAATTTTACCAATTCCTTAATTAAATCACCTCCTAAAGAGTACAAGGACATGTTGTGTAATTTGTATACTCATACCGTAAAAAAAGATAATAAATCATTTGAATCGCATAAAATTAACGTTCTAAAAGCAACTGTTCTCAAAAATGAAGGAAGTGCAACCTCATCAGAAGAGTTGAAAGAAATTGGTATAAAAACAATGTTAAAGCACTTAGATTCTACAAAGTATTACCGCATTAAAAGTGGACTCATCGGTTCTCGAGATACCATTTCTTTAAGAAAAGATTTCAATAAAAAGAAAACAAAATCTAAAACAGCAGATAAAAGCACTCTGTTAATATCCACCAAATACAATTTAACAGAATTCATACAAAAAAATAATTTAATCAATTCTTCCGAGCATGATTTTATAAACAATCCAGAATTGTACCGCTACAAATTTGAAGGAACTACTTTTACTGAGGATAACGATTATGCATTTGTACTTTCATTTTCACCAAAAAAAAGCAGAGCAAAATATACAGGTAAACTCTTTATCAATGAGTCTGATTATGCCGTCCTTAGAGCTGAATTCCAACTTAATGAAGGAGAAAAACTAAACAATGTTAATTTAAAATGGCTCTTAGGCATTAAAGTAGCCCAAAATAACAATAAAGGAATTTTAATGTACCAAAAAAAATCAGATGAAAAGAACTATTACCTGCACTATGCCTCTGAAGAATTAGGTCAATATTTTTATGTAAACCGTCCTTTGAAATTTATTGAAATCACAAAAGAAGACAAAGATATTCTATCATTAAACATAAAATTTGAAGGAAATTCTACGACTAAAACTGAATTTTTAAATTTATCACATTCCCCTGTAACAGATACTGATATTACTAAAGTTGTTGAAAATGAATTCAAACTTGTAGCCATAAAATCATACGATCCTAAAATATGGAAAGGATACCATGCTATTGAACCAGTAGCAGAATTAAAACGTTTTAAAGCTAAAGAATAATTCCTCTGCCCAATGTTTCTATACCAAATCTTCTCAAAACTAATTATTTAATTAAAAAAAGACATTATTCAATATAATTTATGAGATGGACAATTTTAGTAACGACACTTTTATTATTCGCATGCAATAAGAAGGAAACTCAACGCACGACAGTTGCTAAGGATACCGTAATGGAAATTCCTGAAACCACTACAGTAATAAAGGCTAAAAAGCCAGAAATTCTTTTGCCTAAGCAATATTCTAATGTACGCTTCAAAGAGGTAACTGTGGAACGGATAGACGAAAACAAATTCCGAGTACGCGGAAAAGGACAAATATTTGAGGCAAGCTTCAACTGGATTATTGAAGACGGACACGACGAGTTAGAGACGGGATTTCAGACGACTGATGCGGGAGCTCCCGAGTGGGGCAACTTTGATTTTACAATTACGGTTCAGAAAAAACGAGAGAATTCGAAATTGACGCTGGTTTTGTTTGAATCAAGTGCTAAAGATGGTAGCCGTCAACATGAATTGCCGATTGCTCTTTTTTAAGTTGAGTTAGCGAAATACACAATAGTTCTTGATTATGCTGCGCAAATGTCTTTGACTTTGCACTCACAATAGTGAACCACACAATGGATCAAATAGGAATTCGAATAGTCAAACTTCCCGTAAATGAATTATTTTGCGTATTTTTGAATTAAACTATTTACACCATGAATCCAATAGAAAGCCATAACGCTGATATAACAAAATTATGCAAAACGCATAATGTTAAGTCATTGTATGCATTTGGTTCTGTTTTAACTGAAAAATTCAATCCGGATAGTGACATTGACTTAATCGTCGAATTTCAACCGTTAGATGTCTTGGATTATGTAGATAATTATTATGATTTAAAATTTTCATTAGAAACGATATTAAAAAGAGAAATTGATTTGCTTGAAGAAAAAGCAATTAAAAATCCTTATTTTAGAAAAACTATAAATCAAAATAAACAACTGATTTATGGACAATAATATTAAAACTTGGCTTTATGATATTTTAAGTTCCATTAATGAAATTGAAAGTTATTTTATTGACAGATCTAAAGAATTTAAAGTCTATGAAAATGACATAAGAACAAAAAGAGCTGTCGAAAGGAATATTGAAATCATTGGTGAAGCTATGAACCGAATTTTAAAAGAAGATAGTGAAATAATTATTTCGAACTCCCGAAAAATAGTAGATGTTAGAAATAGAATAATTCACAGTTATGATTCGGTTTCGGATGACGTGATTTGGGGAATTTTAATCCTCCATTTACCCATTCTACAAAAAGAGGTCGAAAAAATGCTTCGAGAATAGTAAACAATGCTGACATTAACACATAAAGAAAACCACAACAAATTTAATTCTGTTGTGGTTTTGTATTTTATAAACTTATCGCTTTTACCAAGGAATCGGATTGTAATCTTTCAAAAACTTCCCACACCAATGTTTTCCTGTGTTGATACCGTCAAACAACGGATCCATCACTCGTGCTGCTCCATCCACAATATCTAATGGCGGTTGAAAATCCTCTTCTTCCTGTTTTCTTTTGGCCAATTCTGCGGGATCTTCGTCGGTTACCCAACCGGTATCGACTGCATTCATAAAAATTCCATCTTTGGCTAAAGTTCCCGAAGAAGTGTGCGTCAGCATATTCAACGCTGCTTTTGCCATATTGGTATGCGGATGACGGTCTTCCTTAAAAAAGCGATGAAACTTCCCTTCCATTGCCGACACATTGATGATGTGTTTTTTTCCGGTGTTCTCTTTCTTCATTACTTCCGAAAGGCGGTTACATAATACAAAAGGCGCTACGGAATTTACCAATTGCACTTCGATCATTTCTGTGGTTTCTATTTGTCCCAATCGCAAACGCCAGCTGTTAGTTTTTCGCAAATCCACTTGCTGCAAATCGGCATCAAGTTCTCCTTCAGGGAAAACTTCATTCGCCACCAAAGCATTATCAAATGAATACGGAATCTGGGATAACTTGGCGGAAGCCCGCAACCCAATTCCGGGTTCTGGTCCGTGCCAAGTCACGGGCATATTTTGATTGGAGGAAGCTCCTAAAGTCAATACTTTTAATTCATCCAGACAATTGGTATGATCCAGTAATAATTCTTGCGCCTGTTGCGGCAAAGAAGCGATGGAACGCTCCTCGTTTTCCATTAAATGCGTATAAAATCCGGCGGGACGTCTCACGGTTTGCGCTGCATTATTGATCAGAATATCCAAACGCTCGTATTTTTGTTCAAGAAAATTACAAAAAATCTCTACACTGGGAATGTGTCGTAAATCCAATCCGTGAATTTTCAAGCGATGTCCCCAATCGATAAAATCGTCTTCCCTAGAAAAACGCAAAGCGGAATCCACCGGAAAACGAGTCGTTGCAATAACTGTGGCTCCACCACGCAACAACATCAACGTAATGTGGTACCCAATTTTCAGACGAGAGCCTGTAATAACGGCGACCTGCCCTTTTACATCTGCGGTTTGAAAACGTTTGGCATAATTAAAATCACCACAATCCATACACATCGTATCGTAAAAATGGTGCATTTTAGTAAACTCCGTTTTACACACGTAACAGTTTCGTGGCGTTTCCAGTTCCAATTGTTCTTTGTTTACAAGATCATTGTAAGCCAAAAGTTTTGGCGCCATAAAAACGCTTGCTTCACGGGCATACCGAATTCCAGTTTCCTTTCGGGCAGTTCGGTCTCGCTTTTCCATTTTGCGTTTGGCAGCCACTTTTCCGTCTTTTTTTCTCCGAGAAAGCTCGTCACGATCGGGTCTGGAAAACATTCCCGCCGCTTTGATTAAAGCGGTGCGTTGTTCTTTTGGAATATCAAATATTTGGTCAGTATCGGTATTCAATTGTGCCAAAATAGCGATGCAACGGTCGATTTCTTCTATGCTTATGGCACTTTTATGCTCTATCTGTTCATTCATTATTATAAAAAATGGTTCTTATTTTTGTGCAAATTCAAGGGCGCAAATATATACCTTTTAAAGTCGTAAAGTTCTAAACTTATAAACTTGCAAATCCAAGCATTAAGATGTTGTTTCGTTTTTGACTTTCGACTATTATCTTACTATCTTCGCGCCTACTTTGCAGCTATCTTTATGTTATTCCAAATAAAATCGTATTTACAATTCCTTTGGCACTCAAAAAATGAGCATGCTGTACATTCTCCGTTCGTCTTTAATTTATTGACGAAATGTTTCTATGATAAAAAGACAAAACCGGAATATGCTGTTTTAAAAAACTACCGAAACTCGCTTTTAGCAAACAATAATACTATTGAAGTCACTGATTTTGGGGCGGGTTCAAAAGTTTTCAAATCGAACACCAGAATTATTTCCAAGATTGCCAAAACAGCGGGGATTTCTTCAAAACGAGCCGAATTATTATTTAGAATAACCACTTATTTTCGGCCTTCAACTATTTTAGAATTTGGAACATCATTAGGATTGGCTACTTCGGCGCTTTCTTTAGCGTCCCGAAGCGTTGTAAGAAAAGCAACAATAATCACTTTAGAAGGTTGTCCAGAAACTGCAAAAATTGCTCAATTACAATTCCAAAAATTCAATTGCAACAATGTAGAATCTATTGTAACTACGTTTAATTCTTATTTAGAGAAACGAAATTCATCACCAGAAACTACAACTGAACACTTCAAACTAAACACTGAACACTTTTCCTTAATTTATTTCGACGGAAATCACTCCAAGAAAGCGACTTTAGATTATTTCGAAGAATTACTTCCGACAATTACAAACGAAACTGTTTGGATATTCGATGACATTCATTGGTCGTCACAAATGGAAGAGGCGTGGGAAATCATAAAAAAACATCCCAAAGTGACGGTAACTATTGATACGTTTCAGTGGGGACTAGTGTTTTTTAGAAGAGAACAACCTAAGGAACATTTTATAATCCGAATTTAACGTAAAAAAAATGACAGTCGTTGCTGACTGTCATTTTTAATATTGAATTTATTATTCGCTATTCTTTAGCTCTTTTCATTTCTCCTGATTTAGCTCCCATTCTGTTCAATGTATACATTGGGCCGAATTTTGCTTTCAAACCAGCAATTTTTCTATTATCTTCAGAAGAAAGTCCTTCTTTTTCAACAGTATTTTTTCTGCTATCCAATGCTTCATACATTACTTTAATTTCATCCCAGTCTTCACGAGAATATCTGTCTTTATTATCCTCAGCAGTATGTACAAATTGTTGGTAAACATTATGAATATTCGTTGCATTTACCCAATTAAAATTCATATCCTCACCCATTTTTCCTTCACCAAACAATGCATTTCGTAGTTGTTGTTTTGGGTTAGGTGCCGCCGCTGCTACAGCTACTTCAGCCTCCGCTTTTTGAACTTCATATTTGGCTCTCAAAGCTTCATATTTGGCTCTACTTGCGTCAAGACGTGCTTGCGCCTCCACATTATCTTTCATGTTTGCGATAGCTGCTTCAGCTTCTCCGCTTCTTATTAAGTAAGCAGCTTCTATTCCTTCCCAATTGCTTTTAGCGTCTTCAGCAGTAACATTACCTAATGAATCTACATACATTACATACGTGTCCACTTTTTTCTCTGCTTGTTCCGTTTTTTCATCTTTGCAAGATGTAAATCCAATAGCGATTACCGCTAATCCTAAAACTAATTTCGTATTTTTCATAATATCGGTTTGATTAATTATTATTAAACAAATGTAAGTAACGTTGTGTTATATTCAACAGATACCCAATAATTATGTAAGTTATTTAATTAATTGTGAAATAAAAATTATAAAAGTGTGAATTCTATAAATTTAGATTAAAATTATATAAAATATCAAACCCACATTTTATGTAGACGTGAACTTAAAAAGACCACTACCACGGCAGCAGGTCAAAAAAAATAAAAGTAAAGTCTGAAATTTCAGCAGTTAGAATGTGTAACAAATTTTAAAAAACAACTACTTATTAATAATTCAAAAGTTTTTGTACTTTTAAAATCTAATTTAATAGCAGCCTACGCGCAGTAGGAGGTCAAAAATCATATATTCTAATGGCAAACCCGCTAATCAAAATAACCAATATAAAACGAGATTTTGTACTTGGAAATGAAATCGTTTATGTTCTAAAAGGCATTAATTTAGAAATAAATAAAGGCGAATATGTTGCATTAATGGGACCTTCAGGATCTGGAAAATCAACTTTAATGAATTTATTAGGCTGTTTAGACACACCAACTTCCGGGACTTATATTCTGAACGGAAAGGACGTCAGCCAGATGAAAGATGATGAGTTAGCTGAAATTCGAAACAAAGAAATCGGATTCGTTTTCCAGACTTTCAACCTTTTACCCCGAACAACCGCCTTAGACAACGTGGCTTTACCGATGATTTACGCCGGTTATTCTAAATCAGAAAGAAACAAACGCGCCACTGAAGTTCTTGAACAGGTAAATCTTGCCGACAGAATGGACCACCAGCCCAATCAATTGTCAGGAGGACAACGCCAGCGTGTAGCCATTGCCCGCGCTTTGGTCAACAAACCCTCTATCATCCTTGCCGATGAACCAACCGGAAATCTGGACAGCAAAACATCACTCGAAATCATGAAACTTTTTGGAGACATTCACGCCAATGGCAACACCGTGATTCTGGTAACACACGAGGAGGAAATTGCTGAATATGCTCACAGAGTCATTCGTTTGCGTGACGGACTTATTGAAAGCGATACAACCAAATAGTTTTTTTTTCGGGAGCTTTTTCCGGCTATACGCTCTATCTCTTTCTTGCCATTCTTCCTTCGTCTGAATGTCAAGAAAGAGGATGCCGCTTTTATCCGGGCTAGGAAATCCCAAACACGATACCATTTAATTTTCCAAATAACACCTACTCAAAAATGAAAATCGCTATACTAACCTGCGAAAAACTTCCAGATTTAAATCCCGAAGATCGAAAAATAATTCCGGCTTTAGCCAAACATAATATAGAAGCCACCGCCGCTATTTGGGATGACAAAACCATCAATTGGAATGATTTTGATTATTTAATTTTTCGCAATACTTGGGACTATTTCGAAAAAGAAACCGAGTTTAAAATTTGGCTTGACCAAATAGCGCAACTGGAAATAAAAACGCTGAACCCAATTAAAATAATCACGCAAAACATTCATAAGTTCTATTTGCGTGAAATGGAACAGCAAGGAATCACCATTTTGCCTACCGTTTTCATTGACAAGACAGAACATCTCAATCTTGTTGAACTGATTCCTCCACACTGGAAAAAAGCCGTAATAAAACCGGCATTTTCGGCAGGATCTTATCTTACCGAAGTTTTCGAAATTTCCGAAATTCAAGCCATTAGCGAGAAATACAAAACTATTGCGGCTGACAAAGAATTGCTTTTGCAGGAATTCATGCCGGAAATTCAAACATTGGGTGAAACTTCTTTTATCTTTTTCAATAAAAAATTCTCTCACGCGGTAAATAAAAAACCCGTTGAAGGCGATTTTAGAGTACAATCCCTCTTTGGAGGAAAATATACTTTGGTTCAACCTAATAAGGAAGTGATTGAAAAAGCACAAAAAATTGTTGATTCGTTACCAAAGGATCTACTGTATGCAAGAGTTGACGGAATCCTTATTGAAAACGAACTCTATTTAATGGAAATTGAATGTATAGAACCCGATTTATATTTTGATCTAAGTGAAAATTCACTGGAACGATTTGTTGCGGCAATAATAAAATTAATAGCCTAAATTTGTTTTTTTTTAAAATCAAATAAACCTTCGATGGATGAAAGTATATACAAAAACTGGAGATAAAGGAACAACAGCACTCTTTGGAGGAACCAGAGTTCCAAAAGACCATGCCCGAATAGAAAGTTACGGAACCGTTGACGAATTAAATTCTCATATTGGTTTGATTCGCGATCAAGAAATGAATGCGCATTACAAAGAAATTCTTATTGAAATTCAGGATCGTTTATTTACTGTTGGTGCTATTTTAGCAACGCCTGCGGAAAAAGTAGTAATGAAAAATGGGGAACTTCGTTTGAAAAACCTGGGAATTATCGAATCTGATATTGAATTATTAGAAAATGAAATTGATGCTATGGAAGAAGCATTACCTCCAATGACTCATTTTGTACTTCCTGGCGGACACACTACCGTGTCATATTGTCATATTGCACGCTGTGTTTGTCGAAGAGCAGAGCGTTTAGCGGTCCATTTAAGCCACAATGAACCCGTTGCTGAAATCGCAATCAAGTACTTGAACCGACTTTCTGACTACCTTTTTGTGTTGGCACGAAAGTTGTCTCATGACTTGAAAGCTGCCGAAGTTCAATGGATTCCGAGGAAGTAGTTGGGAGTTTAAAGTTGTAAGTTTGCAGTTTAAAGCTGAACAATAATTCTGAAGCGTCGGGACCAAACACTGAATACTAATTAAAACGTTCTTAACTTTAACTAAAAATAAATCATTTTTTACTTGTATTTTTCAGTAAAAAATTTATTTTTGCACAAAACTAAATCGACAACAGATGTATTGGACATTAGAATTAGCATCCTATCTTAGTGATGCACCGTGGCCTGCTAACAAAGACGAACTTATTGACTACGCTATTAGAGCAGGGGCTCCATTAGAGGTAGTAGAAAACCTTCAATCTATCGAGGATGAAGGCGAAATATATGAATCAATGGAAGAAATATGGCCAGATTATCCTACGGACGAAGATTATCTTTGGAATGAGGATGAATATTAAAAGGTAAACCAATAAAAAAGTCTCAAAAGAGGCTTTTTTTTGGTTTAAATTTACAGAATTACACAATTAGAAATAAAAACATATCATGAGTTTTATAAATAGTATTATTAAAGTCTTTGTTGGGGATAAATCTCAAAAAGATGTCAAAGCCTTACAACCTTATCTCAACAAAATAAAAACTTTCGAAGAACCTCTAAAAACATTATCACATGATGAACTTAGAGAGAGAACGATCTTTTTTAAAGACAAAATAAAACAAGCTCGTTCGGAAAAAGACACGAAAATTGAAGCTCTGAAACAAGAAGTTGAAAACATTGTAGATATTGATAAAAGAGAAGATATCTACGTAGCTATTGACGCACTTGAAAAAGAAGCCTACGATATTTCGGAAAAAACATTGATGGAAATTCTTCCTGAAGCTTTTGCAGTGGTAAAAGAAACAGCAAGACGTTTTAAAGACAACACGCAAATAGTGGTAACGGCAACTCCAAAAGACCGTGAACTTTCAGCAACAAAAAGTTACATTACCTTAGATGGTGATACTTCTATTTGGGCAAATTCATGGAGTGCTGCAGGGAAAGAAATTACTTGGGACATGATTCACTATGATGTTCAATTGATTGGCGGAATGGTTTTGCATGAGGGAAAAGTAGCTGAAATGCAAACAGGTGAAGGAAAAACATTAGTGGCAACTTTACCGCTTTACTTGAATGCATTGACTGGAAACGGTGTGCATTTAGTAACCGTAAATGATTATTTGGCAAAAAGAGATAGCACCTGGAAAGCGCCATTATTCGAATTCCATGGTATGTCTGTAGAGTGTATTGACAATTACCAACCAAGTTCAGAAGGAAGAAAAAAAGCTTACGACGCTGATATCACATACGGAACCAATAATGAATTTGGTTTTGACTATTTAAGAGATAACATGGCACATTCGCCAGAGGATCTAGTGCAACGAAAACACAATTTCGCGATTGTCGATGAGGTCGATTCAGTTTTAATTGATGATGCCAGAACTCCATTAATTATTTCAGGTCCGGTTCCGCAAGGAGATCGTCACGAATTCATGGAAATGAAACCGAAAATTGAAAACTTAGTAAGCATACAGAGACAGTTGGCAAACGGTTTTTTATCTGAAGCAAAAAAGTTAATCAAGGAGGCGAAAACTAAAGAAGGTGGAGTTCAATTACTTAGAGCTTACAGAGCGTTGCCAAAAAATAAAGCATTAATCAAGTTTTTGAGTGAAGAAGGAATTAAACAATTGCTTCAAAAAACTGAAAATCAATACATGCAGGATAACAAAAGAGAAATGCACAAGATTGATGAGGCATTGTATTTTGTTATAGAAGAAAAAAACAATCAAGTTGAATTGACAGATAACGGAATTCAATACCTTTCTGGAGATACTGATGCTGACTTTTTTGTACTTCCGGACATTGGAACTGAAATTGCCGCTATCGAAAAGAAAAAATTAGATAAAGACACGGAAGCTGAAGAAAAAGAAAAATTGTTTCAGGATTTCGGTGTAAAAAGCGAACGTATTCACACTTTGACACAACTTTTGAAAGCCTACGCTTTATTCGAAAAAGATGTAGAATATGTAATCATGGATAATAAAATCATGATTGTTGATGAGCAAACCGGTCGTATCATGGATGGTCGTCGTTATTCTGACGGATTGCACCAAGCGATTGAAGCCAAAGAAAATGTAAAAATCGAAGCAGCTACTCAAACATTTGCAACCGTTACGTTACAGAATTACTTCAGAATGTACAACAAACTGGGAGGAATGACTGGAACTGCAGTAACTGAAGCGGGTGAGTTGTGGCAAATATATAAATTAGACGTTGTAGAAATTCCTACGAACAGAGGAATGGCAAGAAAAGACAAAGAGGATTTTATTTATAAAACGACTCGTGAAAAATTCAATGCCGTAATTGAAGACGTTACCGAATTATCTAAAGCAGGAAGACCGGTTTTAATAGGTACGACTTCTGTAGAGATTTCAGAATTATTAAGCCGAATGTTGAAAATGCGTGGTGTTGCACACAACGTATTGAATGCAAAGATGCACAAACAAGAAGCGCAAATTGTTGAAGAAGCCGGAAAACCAGGAGTTGTAACTATTGCAACAAACATGGCGGGACGTGGTACCGATATTAAATTATCTGCCGAAGTAAAAGCCGCTGGGGGATTAGCAATTGTAGGAACAGAGCGTCATGATTCACGTCGTGTTGACCGTCAGTTGCGTGGTCGTGCAGGACGTCAGGGCGATCCTGGAAGTTCTCAGTTTTACGTTTCTCTTGAAGATAACCTAATGCGTTTGTTTGGTTCCGAAAGAGTCGCTAAAGTAATGGACCGAATGGGATTACAGGAAGGTGAAGTGATTCAACATTCGATGATGACAAAATCGATTGAACGTGCTCAGAAAAAAGTAGAAGAAAACAACTTTGGCGTTCGTAAACGTTTATTGGAATACGATGATGTTATGAATGCACAACGTGAAGTAGTTTACAAACGTCGTCGTCATGCTTTGTTTGGAGAGCGATTGAAATTGGATATTGCCAACATGCTTTATGATACCTGCGAACTAATCATTGATGATAATAAAGCAACTAATAATTTCAAAAACTTTGAATTTGAATTGATTCGTTATTTCTCAATCACGTCACCGGTTACCGAAAGTGAGTTCACTAAGTTGAGCGAAATGGAGTTAACAGGAAAAGTGTATAAAGCAACATTAGAATATTATACAGAGAAAACGGAAAGAAGTGCCAGAGAAGCTTTCCCAATCATAAAAAGCGTTTACGAAGATAAAAACAACCAATTTGAGCGCATCGTTGTTCCGTTTACGGATGGAATAAAATCGTTGAATGTGGTTACTGATTTGAAAACAGCTTATGACACAAAAGGTGCGCAATTAGTGGCTGATTTCGAGAAAAACATCACTCTGGCAATTGTAGATGAAGCTTGGAAAAAACACTTGCGTAAAATGGACGAATTGAAACAATCGGTTCAATTAGCCGTTCACGAGCAAAAAGATCCGTTGCTAATTTACAAACTGGAAGCCTTCAATTTGTTTAGAGCCATGATTGACAATGTCAACAAAGAGGTAATTTCATTCTTGTTCAAAGGTGATTTACCGGCTCAGGAAAACCAACAAATTCAAGAAGCGAAAGAAGTTGCTCCAGTAGAAGATTACACTACTTCGAAAGATGAAATCATCAGTAGTGAAGCTTCAAATCGTGAAGCTGGTCAAACGCAACAACGACAAGTTACCGAAACTATCGTGAGAGATATGCCAAAAATCAATCGCAATGACAACGTAACGATTCAAAACGTGGCTAACGGACAAACACAAGAAATGAAATATAAAAAAGCCGAAAGCCTAATCGCTTCAGGACAATGGGTTATTGTAAACTAATAATCGTTTCGATACCTTACAATTAAATTCTCCAATTACGAAAGTAGTTGGGGAATTTTTTTTTATTCTAAATTTATTTCAGGATCTTTTTTAAATGTTATTTTAAATCTTTTTCAGGATTTATCCTGAATTTATTTCAGTAGCAATTTCCCGCCTTACGCTGCAAGCGATTTGGTTTCAAACCCTTTTTCTAGCCGCTGGCAGGAGCTTCCTTTGGTCGCTCTGCCACCACCAGAAAAAAGTGGTTTTCAACCGGCATAGGCTTTCCGCTACTGTCGGGGCTAGGGATTTTGTGATAAATAAGTCCGTTTACAGTTTACCTTAATAATCCTGCATCGAAAAAATATATGTTTGAAAAAAAAACGAATTACTGTTTTCTTTATAAGTATTTTCATCTATTTATTTATATATTTGAAAATAAATAAAGGATGACATTATCAGACATATCAATCCAATTATGGAGTAATAAATCTGATAACGTCAGACTTATATAATAGTTAGCTGCAATATTAAAAACCTGACAAATAATAAAAATGGATTTAAACGCATATACTCGAACAATTAGTACATTATTTTCAACTAATGTAAAATATGTTGTCCCAAGATTCCAAAGAGAGTATTCTTGGACTAAGGATGAAGTTTCAGAATTATGACACGATGTAATAAACAATCTAAAAATTAAAGACGGTAGAATTGAAAATTTGGAATACTTCATCGGTTCATTAGTTTTAATTGGTGAAGATAAATCGCCAGAGATGCTAATAGTTGATGGTCAGCAGAGGCTAACAACAATAACGATAGTACTATCAGCTTTAGTAGAAACGTTCAAAAGTGTTGGTGAAAATGATTTAGCACAAGGAATTTATAGTACATATATCGAAGGAAAAGACGTGAGATATAAACCTTTTTTCAAATTAGAAAATGAAAATCCTAAACCTTTTTTACAAGAATCAATTCAACACATTACAAAAAAAGAAAATCAACCGCAAAATAAAGAAGAAAAAACTCTTTGGGAGTCATATTTGTATTTTATAAATAAGTTTAAAATTGACAGTTTAAAAAAAGATATAAAATTCTGGAATGATATTTCTGGAACAAATAGTCAAAAACAGTTGGCAATTCTAGAAGCAGTCCGTGATGAAATCTTACTTAATTTAAAAGTCATTTACATCACTGTTGCAAACGAAGATGATGCATACATGATTTTTGAAACACTTAATGCGAGAGGAAAAAATTTATCATCCGTTGATCTAATAAAGAACGATTTATTCAAGGTTCTTAATGGGACTCACCCAGATGATACAGCAAAACGAAATTGGAAGCAAATTCAACATAGTTTATCATCAAGGGCAACAAAAATCAACTTTGAAACATTTTTTAGACATTTTTGGCTTTCTAAATATAATTTTGTAACAGAGTCTAAAATCTACAAAAATTTCAAAATTGAAAGTAATAAAGATTCATTTAATCATTATGATTTTATTATTGATTTAGAAAAAGAGGGAGCTATTTATAATAAAATAGCAAACCCTTTAAAGAGCGATTGGCCAGATCAAAACGATGCAACAGTCTTTAATAGTTTAAATGCATTAAGTTTATTTCAAATAACTCAAATCAGGACATTTATATTAGCCTTAATAAAAAAAAGAGACGATCGCTTAATTAATCATTCTGATTTTTGTAGAGTATTAAATGAAATGGAAAAATTCCATTTCAAATATTCGGGTATTTCTTCTTTAAAAATGAATATTTTTGAAGGTAAGTATTCAAAAACAGCTAGAGATTTAAGAAGATCAACAACAAAAGCTAAATCAAAAGAAGTTATTGAGCAATTATTATCATTCTACAGTGAAAAAGAACCGCCTTATGAGTTATTTAAACAAAAATTTTCTGAGTTAAAATTCACAAATCAATATACACGCGATAAAAAATTAATTCAATATATTTTTAGCAAAATTGAAAATTCCTATAGAAATACAGATGAACTCTCAATCAATAAAATAACGTTAGAACATATTGACCCACAAACAAATGGAAATGGAAATTATGGCTGGTTAGGAAATATTTTACCATTAGATAAGTTACTAAATGAGCAGTGTGGAGATAAAAATTTTATTGACAAATTACCTATTTATAAGCAATCTGATCTAAAAATAGTTCAAGAGTTTCTTTGCAAAAATAAATTAGAAACATCTTATCATCAGGCTAATCAAGATCAATGGTTTGATTTTTTAGCCGACGTTGCTTACAATCGAACATGGAAACTGGAAAAATAAATACTGCAGCTAACCCAGCACCCACTAGCGCTCGTTTGCAACGAGTGCCAACTTAAATTATAAAAACAAATCATAGCGTTTGCAACGAGACTAACTAGTATAGAATTATTTTTAAAAAAGATACTTCCTCGCTTCTTTAACAAGTTGTAAACCGTTAACGAAAACCATAAAAAAAAGAATAAATATTAAACCTTAAAATAAATTACAAAATGAAAAAAATGATTAAAATTAGTTCGCTTTTAGTTTTTGCAATGCTTTTGAATAGTTGCGCTTCTGGGTATAAAAAAATAAATCCTGAAACAATAAATTACGCTTCAAAAAGTATTGAAAACAATATTTTACTAGAATACAAATATGATTTGTTAGGAAAAAAATATAAAAAGAAAGAAACTAAAAATAACATTAAGCTAATTGCAGTTAAGATTACAAATAATACCGAAAAAGAAATAGTTTTGGGAAGAGATTTTAAACTTTCTTATGAAAACGGTAATGAAGTTAGTTTAATTGAAACTGAAAAATTATTTAAAACTATCAAACAAAGTCCAACTTCCTATTTATGGTACTTACTTTTAGCTCCAGTTCAATTACAATCAGGAACTACAACCACATCAAATGGATTTTATACTGAAACTAAACCTGCAAACACATTTCCAATTGGATTGATAGCAGGCCCAGGATTAGCTGCTGGTAATATGATTGCTGCAAGTTCAGCAAATAAGAATTTTAAAAATGAATTAATACAATTTGATCTTAATGGAAAAACAATCAAACAAGGCGAAACCGTTTATGGATTGATTGGTTCAAATTCGAATAGCTATGATTCACTTAAAGTAAAGGTGCAATAACAGTCCTAAAAATAAATAATTTTTTCGTAAATGGTGCGCAAATGTCTCTGACTTTGCGCAATTTTTATAACTTGAAAGTATTATAAAGTGGCTGACTTTCATAAACCTGTTTTAGTATCGGAACGTTAGCAAATATCTTAAAAAATAAAGAAGTTAAATAATTAGAAATAACTATGAAAAAAATAATTTTAATTACAATAATCCTTTTAATGGGGCAAAATTTTGCAAATGCGCATACTTGTGAAAATGAAACTGTAAAATGCCCAATAGATGGACAAAACGTAACATTTTGTGTAACGATGAGTATGACAACTTTTGGTTCTTTTAAAGATTTTCAACAGCAAGGTGCAATTGGAGAACATTACGAAGGACTAATAAACACTTGTCCAAAATGTCATTTTTCCGGTTATATTGATGACTTCAAAACAGAACTGACTGGAGAAGAAAAAATTAAAATCAATGAATATCTAACAAAATTTGATGACACGAAAATTGACGATGCGAAACAATGTTTGATTGCGGGCGAAATCAAGGAATTACAAAAAAAATCAAATAAAGAAATTGCCTTTTGTTATGTCACAGGTTCGTATTTATTACGCAATAATGATAAACAAGTTGAATTTAGAAAAGAATTCCAATCAAAAGCTAAAGATAATTTGATTTCAGCTTTAGATAAAAATGAATATGAAGACAAATCAGTAATTGCAAACATTAATTATTTAATTGCTGAAATGGAAAGAAGAATTGGAAATTTTGATGAAGCAATTAAACATTATGATTTAGCAATCAGCGATTCAAATAAAAAAGATTGGGTCGAAAAAATTGCGAAAGAACAAAAAGAATTAGCAATAAAACAAGACGAAGATAATAAAATATAAAAAACCATCTGCCAAAAGATACTAAAACGGAGTTGGCAATTGGCTCCATAAATACAATACAGCTCAAAGCTAATGTCCCCGATATCGCGGATTTGAAATCCGTGCGCACAACGACAAGCGTTAATCAATAGAAAATGCAAGATCTGTTTGCTTCGCTCCTCGCTATGACCATGAAATGGTCAGTTATCACTTTTTAAGCAACAATTGAAGATTAATAAACTATGCACTTTTTCTGCATCGACATTTATAATCTGCAATTTGAAAATTTCAAACAGGTACAGTAAAATATAATATAATTGATTGTTGTAATGGGCACGGATTACAAATCCGCATTATCGGATATTGAATTGATTTTTTCAGCCTACATCAACCTGATTGATTCCTATTTATTTAGACAATATCTAAAAGTATTGGCTTTGTCTTTTGAGGTTCTAACACCGGTTTTTAACGCTTTTTATAGATTGTTTTAATTTAAGAATGAAGAATGCTTTTTTCCAAAAAAAATTTCAATTATAGTTTAAATCACATAAATTTATTTACTGATTAACTGAAACGAGTTGGTTAGGAGGTTTTTAGAAGAAATGACGTTACCAGTAATTCTAAAAGACACCGTAAATGAAATTAACGTTAATACAAAAATTTAAATCTTTAGAGCCGTTTCCAATCGACTTGCCAGACTTTGTTGTTTTGACAGGTATAAACGGTGCTGGTAAAACGCAATCATTGACAGTAATTATGCAAAATCAATTAATTGTCACTGATGTAAACAGTACAGAATTAAATCCCAAAAAATATGTAACATCTCAAACTTTATCTCCAAACGAAAGTGCAATTGTAACGAGAGAACAGGTAAATGGGAATACTCAAAATTTATGGAATCAATTCAATCAATACTTACAGAATAGGCAAAACAATCCAAGTTTTACACTTGAAAATAATGTATTTGGACACAATGCACCACAAATCAAAGTAATAGATAGAATAGCAAAAAGTGCTAAAAAGACGAAGGAAGAATTAAACTCAGACGACTGCTTTAATCATTACCCACTTGAAGATGGCCTGACCCAATCTGATGTTTTTTACCAAAACTTCTCTAGCTTGTTTAAGCGTGATCAGGATAAACTGGATGATAATGAATACCGACAATATAGAAATCAAACAAAAGGACATACCGAAATAACATTTCTGACTAACAAAGAATTTATAAATACATTTGGAGAAGGTCCTTGGGAATTTGTAAATAAAATCATTAAGGAGGCAAGTTTAGACTATCATATAAACTCTCCTGCAAATGGCCATAAAGACGCTCCGTTTGAGCTTAAACTAGTAAGTAATTTTAATAATACAGAAATTCAATTTGGAGATTTATCTTGTGGGGAAAAAGTGCTTATGTCTTTAGCTTTAGCTCTGTATAATTCAAATTTTGATATTGAGTTTCCAAAAATCTTACTGATGGACGAACCCGATGCTTCTTTGCATCCTTCTATGTCAAAAAAGTTTCTTGATGTTATTCAAAATGTATTTGTGAATGAGAAAAAAGTAACAGTTATAATTACAACACATTCTCCTTCAACAGTAACTTTAACACTAAAGGAATTAATATTTGTTGTAAACAAAACAGGAGTTAGAATTGAAAAAGCTAACAAATATAAAGCACTTAAAATTCTAACCGCTGGTGTACCTTCGTTTAGCGTAAATTATGAGAACAGAAGACAGATATTTGTCGAAAGCCCAAATGAGGTAACTTATACGAAAAATTATATCAACAGCTTGCAAATCACCTTATCCCTGAAATATCGCTTAGTTTTATTTCATCGGGAGAAAGTAAAACAGACAAAAATGGAATTAAAGTTTCTAGTTGCGGACAGGTTATAAACATCATGGAAACATTAAGAAAAGCAGGCAATAAATTTGTTTCGGAAATAATTGATTGGGACACAACAAATATCAGCAATCAAGATGTAAAAGTCCTTGGCAATGGCAATAGATATAGGATTGAAAATTACATACTAGACCCATTATTAATAGGAGCATTACTATTAAGGGAAAAAATAATTACAAAAGAAGAATTGAACTTAAACACGAATGAAACCTACATAGATTTTAAAAATTTCAACAAAGAAAGAATTACTAGATTCAACTAATTAATGCAACTTTTAGGGGGAAGATAAAGACATTTTTTCAAAAGAAAGGACTTTTAAAAAGCCCTCTCTCTCGAATGGAATAAATGTTCTTTATTTGCTCCTGACCAAAGTTGTAAATAATGAGCCACTTAACCAGCGAA
>NZ_JAFCUM010000012.1:0-139475 GCF_049896525.1 Flavobacterium sp. DSR3-2 | reverse complement strand
AGATTTTTTCTTTGCCAACCCTTACAGCCCTTGGGAACGTGGTGCAAATGAAAATCTAAATGGATTAATAAGACAATACATACCCAAATCATCATCATTTGATGAAATAACTCCAGAGAAAATTATAGAAATACAAGAGAAATTAAACAATAGACCAAGAAAAAGATTTAATTTTGAAACACCTAATTATATGTTTAATCAAAAAGTTGCATTTATAACTTGAATCCTGCCTATATTAAAAAAGGAGAATAAAACTTTCGTTTCTGCTCCTTTAAATAATCATAGTGCTCTAAAAAAATTGAATGATATCGCCTAGCTAGTTTCTTTAAATAAAAAAACTATTTTTAATCTTTCTTAGTGTTTTTTTTGATGTTTTTTTTGACGGATGTATCAAAAAGCAAAAATTGGTAACTCATTAGAAACCATATCAAAATCATAACTATATGCAAACCATAAAAAACTGCTTCATAAAGCATCACAACACAAAATCCCCAATACAATTCACTTTGATGCGAAAAACATCGGGAATGTTTGTAACCTAAAACTATAAAAACTTATTCATCAAATATTTTTAATGGAGAAAACTAATATTGTTCTAAAATATTAATATTTATCAACTTTTAATCCAGTACTTTTACTCCCTTCAAAAATTAAAATATTCCCTGGATCATAACTAAATTCTGCTTTGAAATAAATTTTATCGACTATATTTCCTGCTTTCGATACTCCTGTTCCTTTTTCAAATCTACCCTCTGTAATAGTTAATGTTCCTTTATCGATAATGTTCGGTTGTGCGACAGCTGTAAAAGTACCTTCCTTTAAATTTACGGAAATTTTACACTGCAGCCATGGCCCTTTTTTAGCATCGCTAATCCACATCGTTCCATCATCTTCAGAGCTGCTGTAAGTAGAAAACAAGGCGTGCTCAAAGATCAAAGAGGTCTTCTCTGAGTTCGTAATTCGTATGTACCAATCTCCGGTATAATCAAGTCGTGTTGGAATTTCACCTGGAAAAGTACGATTACTCAATTTAGAAACTAATGCTTCTGCCGTTTTCGCCTCCGAAAGCGAAAGTTTTACTACATCTTTTTCATTTGATTTTGACACTAATTCTTCTTTTTCTTTTAAAATATTTTCCTTTAAAGCGACAACTTTCTCTTTATCTTTTATAACGCTTTCCATAATAGAAACTACTACCTCTTTATCTTTTATAACATCTTCCTTTAAAGCGACTACTTCTTCTTCTAAAAGGCTTTCTTCCAAAGCTATTGGAGTTTCCTCAAGTATTTTCTTTCTTGCACTGGTCCCCCATACTATCCCAAAATTATAGGCATAATGATTTAACACTGATTCGTTCATCGGTTTCAATCCTACTTTACCTATCACTTCAAAAAATAATGCAAAATTTTTTGAAAACCAATAACGCCCTCCACCACTAATATTTAAGCTATTATTACCATTATTCTCTAAAAAAAAACGCCCTAATCCTAAACCGACATAAGTCTCAATATCGGTATTATTAAAAATTAAATCATCAAAATAATAGCGTGCTGAGGCATCTATGCTATAATAAAATCGATCTATAGATTTAATTTTTAACTTATTGGTTGAAAAAGACAATACTGCAGAAAAATCAGAACCATCACTACGACGCTCTAAACTGATAAAAAAAGGATTCGTAATGGACCATTCATCCGCATTAAAAGGTAATTTGCTATTTCCGTTATCCAAGACATTCAAACCCAAAGTTAAAAAATAGTTAGTTCTATGCTTCGATAGTTCAGAATTAAAACCTTCTTCTAGAATCTCGTCATTAATCTTTTCTTGAGCAAAAAGGGGGATTAAAGGAAATAGCAGAAAAATTCCTGATAAAAAAATTGACTTCATAATGTAATATTTAAGTTTAAAAATTGTTTAGTGGTAATGAATAAATAGGTTTAAATCAGTAGAGCTACTAATGGAATCACCTTACGACGGTCTTTTTAAGAGACTGTATCAAGTTCTAGTTCAATTTGAATCTGAATAGAATTAATTTTTTCCTTTAAAGAACTGGCTATCTTGATATAGTTTTCAACGCAATCTAAGTGAGAATGCACACTAATATAAAATTTAATTTTAGGCTCCGTTCCGCTAGGTCGTGCACAAATTTTAGAGCCGTCTTCTGTAAAAAAAATCAACACATCGGCCTTAGGAAAGGACAAAATTTCTGTTTTCCCCGTCAAAAGGTTTTGAGCAAATGAAGATTTATAATCCTCAATGCGAATCACTTTTTGACCATTCAGCTCCTGCCAAGGATTTTCTCGGAAGGAAACCATCATCTGTTTGATCGCAGCTAATCCTTCAATCCCTTTTTTGGTGATCGAAATTAAATGCTCCTGATAAAAACCATACTGCACATACAACTGCAGTAATTCCTCGTAAACGGAGCTTCCTTTGGCTTTAGCCTGGGCCGCCACTTCACAAATCAATAAAGTCGCAGCGACGGCATCTTTATCGCGAACAGCATCGCCCACCATATATCCAAAACTTTCTTCCCCTCCTCCTATGAATTCTAAATCAGGAAAATCTTTGATCATTTTAGCGATCCATTTAAATCCGGTCAAACCTAACTTACATTTCACACCATAAGCTTCAGCTAATACTGCAATCATGGGAGTTGAAACTATGGTAGAACCCACGAATTGCTTGCCATTAATTTTATCTGACTGAGCCCATTGATCTAATAAAAAATTAGTCATTAAAATCATACTTTGGTTCCCGTTCAATATAATCATTTGCCCTTCAGTGTTTCGAACGGCAACGCCCAACCGATCTCCATCTGGATCGGTTCCTATAACAATATCGGCACCCACGGTATTCGCCAAGGCCAAAGCCATTGCTAAAGCATCGGGCTCTTCAGGATTGGGGGATTGTATCGTAGGAAAATTTCCGTTGGGTTCTGCTTGTTCTTCAACAAGATACACATTGTGATAGCCCGCTTGTGATAAAGTTTGGGGAACTACCGTTATAGCAGTGCCGTGTAGCGAAGTAAATACAATTTTTAAATTTTCCTTGGCTTTTTTTGGCGTCTTAAAGCTGGTATTCGCAATCGAGGATTGAATAAAAGCCTGATCTATTTCAGTGTCGATATAGTGTATTAAGCTTTCATTAGCGTTGAACTTAATCTGATTGTAATTCAATTTTTCAATCACATTAATTATTTCCGCATCTTCGGGAGGGACAATTTGACCTCCGTCTTGCCAATAAACTTTATACCCATTGTATTCGGGGGGATTGTGAGAAGCGGTAAGCACAATACCGCAATGACAGTCTAAATATTTAAGGGCAAACGATAATTCAGGCGTGGGACGCAAATCCGAGAATAAATACACTTGGATCCCATTGGCAGAGAAAACATCGGCAACCACCTTAGCCAAACTCGAGCTATTATGTCGGCAATCATAAGCAATAACCGCCTTAATGGGCTGATTGGGAAAACAGGTATGCAAATAATCGGAAAGTCCTTGCGTACTTTTTCCAAGGGTATACTTATTAATACGATTGTTCCCAACACCCATAAGTCCTCGCATGCCCCCGGTTCCGAATTCCAGATTTTTATAAAAATGCTCCTCCACCTCATCTGGTGAAGAAGTCAGTAGCTCCTGTACCAATTCTTGTGTCACGATATCAAAACTAGGACTTAGCCATTCATTTACGGCATCTAAAATCTGGGGAGATAGACTCATTTATTTATTTTAATGGGGTGAATTGTAATAGTAATAATTTATAGGATTTGTAGGTACAATACTTTTTGGTTTCCTGTGTAATTGAGTATGATGTGTACTGGACAAGACTTTAAAAAAGAATAAAAATTATTACCTGTTGATTAAGAATCTTTTTTTTTAAATAGAGGAAGAATAACAGACAGAAGTACCGCTTTAAAAAAAGGTTTAAAAAAATCAAAATTTTTATTTCTAACAATATGACTTATTAAATCATATCCAGTTCATCGTAATTGTTAAAACAAGTATAAAAATCAAGAAAGTAATTTGCTCGGTATTTAATATTCTTTTGGTTTTTTTCTTTAAATCAAAACAATACCCGACAAAAAGACATAAAAATAATGCTATGCCTCTACATTTAATTTCGAGTTTTCAGTAGATACAAAAACTTTGGATTTATGCATTTTATCATTCAATTTTAACATCCGATCCAACTGTTTTCGTTGCACCTTGTTCTTGACATAATAGTGATGCAATTCTTTACCAATAAAAAAAGTGGCGACAGAAATTCCTGAGAGCAGACCTGCAAAGTAATAAATGAAGTTCATAAGTTCTATTTTTTAAGTTTAAAAAGCTTTCTCATCCCCTTTCAGGGTAACAATAACAGTTAAAAAACAAATTTTAACATCTTTAATCAGGCTCCAATTTTGAACATATTCAATATCAGCTCGTACACGGCGCTTCATATCCGATACTTTTTTGGTTTCTCCTCGTAAACCCGTAACCTGGGCTAAACCTGTAATACCGGGCTTAACAAAATGACGAACCATGAAATTACTAATCTGATTATTATAATCCATAGTATGCTGAAGCATATGTGGTCTAGGTCCTACAACACTCATACTTCCTAATAAAACATTAAAAAATTGTGGCATCTCATCCAAACTGGTTCGCCGGATAAATTTCCCGATCGGAGTAATACGGGCATCCCCTTTTTGAGCCTGTTGACTTTCATCAAATCCACTGGTTTGCATACTGCGAAATTTATAACACCAAAAGGCTTCGTTCTTTTTCCCCGTACGTAATTGTTTGAATAAAACGGGGCCCGGACTTTGTTTTTTAATCAGAAAAGCCAAAATAGGATACAACCAGGACAGGACAAACACAATAACCAAAATACTAAAAACAAGATCAAAAACTCTCTTAATCAATCGATTATAAGCATTTTGCAGTGGTTCATGACGGGGTTTTATCACATGGAAATTATCTAAATTGCCAGTACTAAAATGAACTTTTGTGATTGTCGAAAAATCAGGTACAAATTTTAAACGCATACTATGCTTATCCCCCAACTCAAAATAATAATTTAAATCACTGATAAAATCAGGCTTAGTTACGATGTACAATTCATTGATATTATTGGATGCAGCGCTGTGAATAGCGCTGCTAAGAGCAATGCTAAAGACTTCTTTGGTTTTAAAATCCTCCGAATAATTTTCATTAATAATACCCACAAAATGAATAAAATAAGAGTTGGTTTCTAATTTTGAAGCCAATTCAATACTGGTTTTATTGAAACCCCAAATCGCAACGACATACGGTTTGCTAACCCATTTTTTTATTTTTGTCAAAATGAGCGTAAACAAAATTCGGGATAATAAAATATAGACTAGCAAAAAACTCAATTGAAACAAATGCGCACGACTCCCAAAGGAATCTTGAAGACTACCCTGAAAAATAAAAATTGAAATTTGCCAAAGGATTCTTTGTGTCAATAAGGAACGCCAGCTGTTTCTGTAAAAAGAATCTACACTAAAAAGGGTGTCAACTCGATACAAACGGAAGTAGGTCGTGGAAAACAACCAACTCAGGATCGTTATAGGAACCATTTTACTGAGAAGTAAATCATTCCATTCAATAGCTGTTTCAGTATTAATCCTTAAAAACAAAAGAACTCCAAAAACTAAGGCCATTAAATCTGTCAGGAAACACCAAATAATGAAGGTGAATTTATATCTATTTCTCATCGGAAATCTTTTTTAAATTAAAAAAGGGTCTTAACACATAGTATACTAGGCTCCTTGTTAAACTCCCCATTACTCCAAAAAAAACATCTCTAAAATCTGAAGTCCGATTCTGAAGGACAAGTTGACCGCCTTCGGCAATACAAATTATGACCGCTGAAAAAGCCGTGTTTTGGATAAAAAGTCTCAGAGTACTTCTAACCTCTTCTTTTGTTTTTTTTATCCGTGAGGATGCTTCCAATAAAAATCCAATAGCTACGAAAGGAACTGCCGTGCGGAGATTATAATAGTAATTGCTCCATTCCAGGAGCCAGGAAGGCAAATAAATTTCGGTACCCAAATTAGGATTCGGCAACCAAGAAAAATAGAACACAGCAATAATGCACGCTACAACTAATAAAAATAAAAAAGATTTCATGCGTTTGGCATAAGTAAAATAGGGGATTTCAAAAACAATAAAGCATAATAATTAATTCTAAATACGGGAGCTAAAATATACAGCACCTCTTAATCAATACTCTTTTGTATCATCTGTGGTAAAAATCATAGTTTTTAACTCGTTGGGTTGAAATGATTCAAAAAGTCAGTTCGAATGTTTTTTTTGTGAAAGGAAACGGAACAAAACTTCTCGATACGCTTCGAACTCGAAGTAACGTGTATCTAAAACCTTTTTTAATCACTGAACCGAATTATAGCAAATAAAAAAGCAAATCAGTATGAAAATTTATCACAACAAAAAAACAACATTAATAAAAGAAGAATTTCCCTGATTTTATTTTCCTAAACCACGAGTATTTCACTTTCTCCATTCCATAATTATAACCGTAGTTATACCCGTAATTATACCCATAAGCACACTTATTATTAATCCCGTTTATGATAAAACCAACATTTTTAAGCTGTCCTTTATCCATAAGATTCTTAACGGCAATAAGGGATTTTGTATCCGAATAATTGGATCTCGTGATAAATACTGTTACATCAGCCAAATGACTAAAATTCAGCGTATCGGAAACCATCTGTACAGGTGCGGAATCTATAATTATAAAATCATAAAGAATCTTAGCTTCTTCAATCAATTGATCAAAATTGGTATTGGTTAATAATTGAGCTGGATTAGGAGGAATAGCTCCAGAGAATAGTATATCAATGTTTTCAGAAATAGCGTCATTTTTTTCCAGGAAACCTTTCCAATCCTCATTACTGTTAGACAGTAAATTAGAAAGTCCTAATCTATTTTTATCAATATCAAAATAATCATGCAATTGGGGATTTCTCAAATCAGCACCAATAAGCAATACCTTTTTGTTAGAATGACTTATAGTTACCGCGTTGTGGTAGGCCGAAAAAGTTTTTCCTTCACCCTTTAAAGAGGACGTAAATAATAGCACATACCCTTTATCTTCATTTTTTTTGGGAAGCAAATAGGAAATATTAGAATATAAGGAACGCATTGCCTCCGAAATTAGAGATCGGGAACTAGCCGTGTTGGTAAACTTTTCACTAGCTTCAACCTGAGGAATAGTCCCTAAAAAGGACGCATCGCTAATTTTTGCCACTATATCTTCCTCAGTATGTATTTTGGTATCCAACTGCAAATAGAGATACACTATACCAAAGGGCAAAAGCAAGCTAAACAAAAAAGCTCCTAAAAGAAAAGGTTTTGGCTGTGGAAAAGTAGGCGAATAATTGGTTTGAGGCATATTTAGAGTCGATAAATTTGATTCTATAACGGCCCCATTCAATATGGCTTCTTCCCTTTTTTGTAATAAAATGAGATATATTTCTTCTTTCATACTCAGATCATTATCAATATTACCTAATATTTTATCTTTTGTAGGAATGGTACTGGCCTCTGTATTAGCAATCAGCTCTTCCGATTGCAGGCCAAGATTGGTTTGATTTAGATAGCTTAAATAGTTCTCTAAAGTTTTTAAAATCGCTTGTTTTTGTACTTTTAAATGTGCCAAAACACCCAAATAGGTAGGATTGTTTTTTTGTGCCCGCTCTAAAAGTAATTCACTTTCTACAAGGCTACTATTATAACTGGAAATCAATTGATTGACAGTTGGTATCTCTAAATTATAATCAGTTCCCATAGCGGTCTTTCCCTGAGTATTTCGGATCTCTTTAATAGCAAATTTCGTCAATGAAATTTGTTTTACATTAAACAACGCAACCGATTTTTTCAGACTTTTATCACTGGTTTTATTGACAATGTATTGATCCAAAACCAGGATATCATTATTTCGTAAATACTTTTCTTTCTTACTTTCAATAGAATCTTTTTCTTTTAAAAAATCAGAAATCCGCTGATTCAAGAAAGAAACAGTATTGGTAAATAACTTTTGCTTGTTGGTAACAATATTCGCATCCAACAATACAATAAGCTCTGTTAGTATTTTTCTGGATCGATCTGGATTAGTACCACTATGATGCAAGATAAGGATACCACTTGATTTCTCCTCTGCAACAACCCTAAGAGATGATTTTAGATTTTGCAATGCTGCTTGGTTAGATTCAAGACTAACCGTATATTCTGTATCAAGGTAGCGTGTGAAATCTTTTATAGCCTCTGGAGTTAGTTCAATACGAAAAGGGAGTCCAGATCTAGCAGAAACATCATTATGACCTTTAATAATGTGCTGCTGCTTTGTGCTTTTATTATAAATAACGAACCCCTCCCTTGAAATACGTACTTCATAAGAAACGGTTGATAAAAAATCATTTGATACAGTAGGACGTATAATAAACGGAACAATATTTACAGCTTTTTGTTGAATATAACCCTCTTGAAAATAATGAATATTTAGTTTTAAACTTTTGACTACCTTTATTAAAAAGTCA
This sequence comes from Flavobacterium sp. DSR3-2, assembly GCF_049896525.1. Classification (NCBI taxonomy): domain Bacteria; kingdom Pseudomonadati; phylum Bacteroidota; class Flavobacteriia; order Flavobacteriales; family Flavobacteriaceae; genus Flavobacterium; species Flavobacterium sp. DSR3-2. Next base: position 130,903 of record NZ_JAFCUM010000012.1, on the reverse strand, counting down.
TTAGATGTAATAAGCATAATTTCGTCTTCCAGGTCATCTTCGCTGCTTTTTGTATCGGTGCTAATACTAATTATTTGTGTTTTCGCCTCTTCCTTTTTATCAATATTGATGAGAGCAGAACTTTGATAGATAGGTGGAACTACTTTTATATAAAAATAAGCAGCTGATGTAAAAACAAGTAAACTTATTAAAAACCAAGGCCAATATTGGAAGTACTTGAAAAACTCTTTTTTAAAATCCATCGTGGTATTATTTTAATATTAAGAAATAAAGAGTTAAAAGCGAAGCAATAATTCCAATAGTTTGCAAAGGATCTTTGATCAACCCGGCACTATTTACTTTTAACTTGTTCGGGGTTACAACAATAACATCGTTTTGACGAATACGAAATTCAGGGTTTGACATCCACGAAGCGGTTGTTAAATCAATATGATAAACTAGGCGTTCACCGTCCAATTCACGAATTAGTTTAATATCGGTTCGAACCCCGGCATAAGTGAGATCTCCAGCAATTCCTATGGCATCGAGTAAACTAATGGACTCCTCTGTAAATGGTTTTACACCAGGAGACTGTACCTCTCCTAAAATAGTAAATTTATTGTTGATCACCCGCACTTGCACTGTTGGATTCACGAGATAGCCTTCATCAATCAAACGCGCTTTTAGCGTAAGTTCCAAATTCGCAGGCCGTAATCCTACAACATTTATGGTGTCTAAAACTGGCATGCTTATCGTCCCTTCTGGTGTGACCAAATAACCACTTAATTTCATTAATTCTATTGACATTTGTTGTGCACCTCCTCCACTAATATTAAAAGGAGCAGCCACTAATGGGTTGAGGTCACTTACTGTAATTTTTAAAATATCGTTGGGCTGTATCTTGGTAGCGGCATAGGAGACAGTCGATTTATTATAAGTGTCTAAGTCTTGCAAGTACAACATCTTTTTCTTTGTGGCGCAAGACTGAATACTCAATACGAGTAGCAAAACTATTGGAAAGGCAATTTTTTTCATAAGTTTAAATAGTTGTGTATTTTAGGCAATAATTCTCATCAATCATTTTTTGATCAAAATAAATAAGAAGTATTTAGGAAGCCGAAACAATCTACAAAGCCGAGGCATGATAAGGGTAATCTTTTTATGTAATGTTGGATTTTTTAATGAACTAAATATTGTTTTAAGGCAATGGTTTTTTTCTGAAAAACCACTCGGAATGCGGCTAAACCATGGTACCTATAAATTTTGTAATCTTCATATAAAACCTCTATAGAACGTGACGCATTAGTACTCATGCCTCCCATTCGCATTTTAACGATATAGGCATTGATATAGCGTATTTTGATTTTATATTGATACAAATAGCGCAACAAAAATTCCGTGTCAGAAGCAATCTTAAAGTCAAGATTATAAAAACCGTATTTATCAATTACGGATCTCTTCAAATAAACAGTGGGATGTAATGGCAACCAACCAGATTTAATTTTCTGGAGACTAAAAGCACCTCCAATACGATTCCGGATTAATCGCTCTTCGCTATCATTTGACACGTAAACACCATCGCCATAAACACCTTCTGTTTTAGTGTCTTGCTTGAAGGAAGCTGCTATTTTACTGATCGCATCATCATCATAAAATTCATCATCAGAATGCATTAAACCAATAACATCTCCAGTAGCCATTTTAAACCCTTTATTAATAGCGTCATACATACCCTTATCCGGTTCAGAAATGTACTGGCTAATACGATCCCCATATGACGATATAATTACCTTAGTACCATCAGTAGAATTACCATCAATAATGATGTACTCGATATTGGGATAATTTTGTTTCAAAACACTTTGAATCGCTTTTTCGATAGTAAAAACACGGTTGTAGCATACCGTAATAATAGTAATACGCATAAATAATAACTTAGAATTAAAAAAAATGGAGAATAATAATAATAATAATAATAATGGTAAAGTGTATTTAAGTCTGGGATACTCCTAAAAAAGTAATAATTAGAAAATTTATTTAATCCGCGATAATCTGCGTGCAAAAACAACTTTTAAATTTTAATCCGCGTCCAAAAAAATATCAACATCAATTACAAATTATTCATTAATAGCCGATCAAAATAGCTTATGGTAGTAGTCAATCCCTCTCTTAATTGTATCTTTGGCACCCAACCTTCTAATTTAGCCTTCGCCAAAGAAATATCAGGTTGTCTTTGTTTAGGATCGTCCTGCGGCAGCGCCAAATGTATAATTTTTGATTTGGAACCCGTTAACTCAATCACTGTTTTCGCCAGTTCGAGCATCGTAAACTCATTAGGATTCCCTAAATTTACTGGTCCTAAAAACTCAGGCTCAGAGCCCATCATCCGTATGATCCCTTCCACCAAATCATCTACATATTGAAACGATCGTGTTTGTAAACCATCACCAAAGATTGTAATATCCTGTCCTTGCAAAGCCTGCACAATAAAATTAGATACTACCCTCCCGTCAACAGGATTCATATTAGGTCCGTAAGTATTAAAAATACGAATGATTTTAATCGCTACCTGATTCTGATTGTGGTAATCCATAAACAAGGTTTCGGCACAGCGCTTGCCCTCATCATAACAGGAACGTATTCCTATAGGGTTCACGTGTCCCCAATAGCTTTCAGGTTGCGGGTGTACCAACGGATCACCGTAAACTTCTGAGGTACTGGCCTGTAACACTTTCGCTTTGACCCTTTTGGCCAAACCCAAAACATTGATAGCACCCAAAACGGAAGTTTTTATAGTTTTAATGGGATTATACTGATAATGAACTGGCGAAGCTGGACAAGCCAAGTTGTAGATTTCATCTACCTCAGCATAATAAGGTTCCGTAATATCATGGCGTACCATTTCAAAATAAGGATGATCCAATAATTCCACAATATTCGCTTTGGCACCCGTAAAATAATTGTCCAAGCAAATCACTTCGTTACCTTCGTTTAACAAACGCTTACACAAATGGGAACCAACGAATCCAGCCCCTCCTGTGATTAATATTTTCTTCATTGTTATTTATTTTATACTTCTTATTTTTTTTTCCCACTTCCAAGCATTCTCTACAGAAGTATCTAAACTCACCACAGTATTCCAATGAAGCTTTTCCTTAGCCAATGAAGTATTAGCATAGGCAGCGGCTACATCTCCTACTCTTCGTGGTCCAATAGAATAGTTCAATGATTGACCGGAAACGCTTTCAAAACTACTAATGACTTCCAGCACTGTACTGCCGGTTCCAGAACCTAAATTGTAGATTTCAAAATTAGTTTCATTTTCATTTTTTAATAATCGGTTTAAGGCTGCTACATGGGCCTTTGCCAAGTCAACTACATCAATATAATCCCGAACGCAGGTTCCGTCTGCAGTCGGATAGTCATCACCAAAAACAGTTAACTTTTCAAACAAACCCGCAGCCGTTTGGGTAATAAAAGGTACTAAATTTTGAGGTTTTCCAAGAGGTAATTCCCCAATTTCTAAAGATGGATGCGCACCAATTGGATTAAAATATCGCAATAAAATAGTATTAATATTAACATCTACTTTACTGAGATCTTTGAGTATTTCCTCTCCAATTTGTTTGGTATTACCATAGGGGGATTCCGCTAGCTTAACTGGAGCAGCTTCGCTAATGGGCATACTATCTGCCTGACCATAGACCGTACAGGACGAACTAAATATCAAGGAAACTGGCTTTTTTAAATTGGTAATTTCTTGTAACAAATAAACCAAGGAACTGACATTGTTTTCGTAATAATGCAAAGGCTTAACAACGCTTTCTCCTACCGCCTTTGAAGCTGCAAAATGGATCACACCTTCTATATCCGAATGAACTTTAAAAAACCCAGCTACCGCTTTTTTATCTCTCAAATCAATATTTTCGAAATGAGTACGGCTGCCCGTGATTTTTTCAATTCCATTTAAAACGTCAAGAGTAGAATTGGATAAATTATCAATAATACAAACTTTATAGCCTTGATTTTCTAGTTCCACAACCGTGTGTGAACCTATAAAACCTAAGCCTCCGGTAATCAATATCTTTTTCATCATTTTAAATATTAGATTCTAATTTTTTTAACACTATTATTTGCTCATACATACTCTTCATGATACAAAACCGGAAACCAACGGAACCATCTAAAAAACCCAATTTAAATAAATACATGTACAAAAATTTAAAAATAGGACGAAACGGGATCTTGTAACTTATAGCCTTAAGTACACGTCTTTTTTCAATAGATTTTCCATTAAATAATTTTCCAAATGGGATTTGTTTAAAACTCACATTTTGTTCATTTTCAACTTCTTCCGAAGCATATTTTAGATGTTTAAAAAACCAGTGATTTAAACCTTTGCTGAAAAAATAGTGCTTATACGCTTCGTTTAATTTCCCCATTCCTTTCTTAAGATCTGCCTCGCGTTGTCCATGACCATATTGTTCAAAACGGGCATCAGTAAGTTTGTGAAAACGCATTTGATACACTGTACCTGCTGAATATTTCAACCAAGTATCCCACAGAATCTCTTTTGCAGGTACTAAAAAAGCCCCGTATTCGTAATCATTTATTGCTTTATTACATTCCGCTCTTAAAGCGCTAGTGAAATGTTCATCAGCATCTAAATGAAAAACCCATTCGTGTTTAAAATCGATCGTATCATTGGCAAAATTACGTTGTTGGGCAAAGTCTGTAAATTTATTTTCGAAAACCCTTGCGCCCAATTTTTCGGCTATGGTTTGAGTTCCATCACTACTATAACTGTCAATTATAACAATATCATCGCACCATCCTATAGAACTTAAACATTCCTCTAGACTATCTTTTTCATTGTAGGTTAATACAATAATGCTGAATTTATTTTCCAATATGTTTATATTTTTGGTTTGAATTATTAAAGAGGTTGTCAACTACAAACAGAAAGGGATGTGTTACTCAGATAAGAATTTAAAATGGGCGATTCTTTACTATTAATTATTAACCCGTCAGGTGCAATTATTACAAATGTTAGTTCAAGTGTTTTTTTTGTGAAGGAAAGCAGAACAAAAATGTATCTAGAACCGGATTTAATTTAAAGTATTCTGTTTTTGATCAATTTTGCTGGATTCCCACCTACGATCGCATTTACATCTACCTGTTTAATAACAACAGCCCGAGCAGCAATTACAGCATGATCTCCGATACGAACATTGGGTCCTATAAAAGCAGCCGCCGCAATCCAGACTTCATTACCAATTTGGATAGGTTTTAGCACTAGAGGAAAACTTTTTTGAGTATAATCATGAGAGGAAGCACACAAATAGGCCTTCTGAGAAATTACGGTGTTAGCACCAATACGTATCATTCCCTGATTGTAACAATCTACTTCGGGTCCCAGACTGGAATTGGCCCCCATTTCTAAATTCCAAGGGGCCCATATTCGTACAGAGGAATAAATATGCGTAGACCATTCAATTTTGGCACCAAAACATTTGAGAACTAGTACACGCCATTTTTTAAATAATCTAGAACCAAAGGGGCGAAAAAAAATTAAAGAACAAATATTCCATACCAATCTTCCTATTTTGTTTTTTAAACTGAAAGAATGGCTATAAGTAGATAAATCCAAGGTGCTTATATTATTTAAGTGTTTTATGATACAATGCAATTGTGCTTTTGGCCACTGCTTTGATATCGTATTTTGCTGCAATCAGTTGTTGACCGTTCGTTCCCATGATTTCCAGTTCATGAGCCGGAGTTTGGAAAGCTTTCAACAAAGCTATTTCTAAATTGGTGACAGACAAATCGATCCACCAGCCACATTTATTTGTTTCTAAATCTTCCCATGGAGTCCCTTGAGTGGTGATTACTGGCACTCCTACCGCCAAAGCTTCGGCCACCGCAATTCCAAAGTTTTCACTATAAGTAGGCAGTACCATCACATCAGCTGATCGTAGAAAATCCCATTTGGACTCCCCGTAATGTGGCCCTATAAAACTTACGTTTTTTAAATCTTTGGCGCTGTCACTTAGTTTATTGATATAACTAGATTCCCCATTTCCCGCAATTTCCAGTGTCCAGCTTTTAGTATTACTGTTGCGCCACGCTTGCAATAACAATTCAATGCCTTTCTTGGGATGAATGCGTGACAAAAAGACCATTTTTTTGCAACCATAAGCCGTTTTTGTTTTTTTGACATCACTCAAATCGATCCCGTTAGGAATAATAGTTATGGGATTCTTAAAACCCAAAGATCTAATGTTGTCTGCTTCCATCTGGGCTGTAGCATGGATATGCGTTGCTCTCTGGATCGCTTTTCGTTGGTACAAAGCGAGCGCTATTTTCTTCTTGAAGGGGTTGTTTGCCATTATCCAAGGCTCCAGCATCCCTCTGGGTGTTATGATATAGGGAATCTTTTTTTGAAAGGCCCAAAAAGCCATTACTTGTATATAGGGATTCCAGATGTGCTGCAAATGAATAAGGTCTATATCTTTTGCTGATAATCGAGAACCATACATAATCAACTCCCTCATACTCATAAACTCTACGGTCAAATGGGAAGTTTCTTTGATTATCACTGCATCAGCACTTTTTCGGGTGATTAATTTGATGGTTATACCCAATTTACCTAACTCAATACAGGTTTGGGGAACGGAACGAGATGGACCACCCGCACTTTTATCAATAGAGTTGGTGATGTGTAGTACTTTCATTCTTTTAAAAATTAATTTTAAGATTAAAAAACAAAACCTTGCTCTCTATTAAAATATTTAAAATCTTTAGATAGTTCTTTGATCTCTTTAGCGGGATTGCCACCATACAAGCGATAAGGATTTATAAAGGATTTAATTAATAAAGAATTTGCCCCAAGAACACTGTACGCAGGAAGAACACAACCTCCTAAAAGAGTGCATGCCGTTCCTACAAAACAATAATCACCTATGCTAATAGGATGACTGTCTTGAATATTTAATTCAATATTAATAGAATGGGTTAACAATTGACTAGAATAGCCTGCTACAGTTACAAAATTGCCAATTGTAATCACATTGGTACAGTCAAGATGATGGTTTTTAGTTATTGCAGAATATTTCCCGATTATCAAATTAGATTTGCGTTCTTTCTGATGTACAAAATGTTTCGAATCAGTTCCGCTAGAAAATCCTGTAATCCAGTTGCCTCTGGCGATGCTGGAATACGTACCAATAGAAACTAAATCTAAATGTACTGCTACATTAAAGTTTCCAATTTTGGATTTAGCCTCCATAATAAGTTTTTTTGGATAAATCCAAGACAAGCCGATCTTTGCCGAGGGATGAATTTCGTATTTGAAAAAATGAATCAACATCATTCGTTTTAGGGTCCACGGCAACAGGACAGTAATTATTTTAAGGAACAACATTGGTATTTTATTTGCTAATTAATTCAATATATTGATGCATCGTATTCTTAAAATCAAATCGTTTGCTGTTTTCATGACCAAGACAAATGACTTCTTTTCTAAACTCCGTATCTTTTAACTTCCGTAATTGGTCAGCAAAAGAAGAAGCATCATCCGGATCGGCATATAATGCTGCCCTACCGCCCACTTCTGACATCATAGGCGCTTTGTTACTCGTAATTACGGGAGCTCCACAAGCTTGGGCTTCAATAATTGGCCACCCAAAACCTTCTGAATAGGAAGGGAAAATCATGGCTTCACAACTGGAATAAAGGGCTATAATTTCCATGTCAGTTGGTCGATTTATTTCTAAGATTCGATCACTCACTCCCAATTTATTAATCAAATCATGGAGTTCTGTATTTAAGGGCGCTCCAGCTAAAACCAATAGGCCATCCCAATCATCTTTGAGTTCGTAAATCATACCTATCAATACCTTTCTGTTTTTACGCTCCAAACCAGAACCCACATGCAATAGGAATGCTTTGCCTTGAAGGGATTCAAATTTTCCTAATATTTTTTGAGTTTCATCTTCCGATAAAGGCACGAATTTTTCAGAGAGCGCATTGTGAATACATATCCAATTTTTTTTCAGCTGCGGTTGAGTATCAATCTCCCTTAATTGGTTTAATGTGAATTCCGATACGGCAGCCAATTTCCTAGCTCCTGAAAGCGCGTTTAATATAATTCTTTGTAATACTTCTCCAGATTTTGTAGCTGTACAATACGTATCAGGATAACCTAAACCTGCTCTGATCGCTAATACATCATGACAACTAATTAGCGTTTTATTCTTGGGTAAGAAATAAAGATAAAATGCATTGGAATGATCACAAATATGATACTGCTCTTTTTGGAATAAAATAAAATTTATAGTTCTTTTTAACAGAAGCTGTAATGGAAATAGCAGGAATTTATCTATATAACCGAACCATTTTGCGAATCTGGAAGTATCACCAACCATTTTCCCAAAAAGTACATTAGGACGCATTACACTAACTCCGAATTTTGATTTTGAATAACCTTCTGCCATCAATGCTTCAAAAATCTGCATACTGAATTGCTTATCAGCTGTATAATTGCCAATAAGTATTATTTTAGTTTTCATAAATTAACTTTTCACTAAAGGAATTTCCTCTTTTTTAAAACAGGCTACCACTAAACCAGCCATGAGCACTCCATAGCCTAAAACAGTAGGTTGTGCCCATTGGCCTTGTATCAAGGCAATGCAGGCAGCACCGCATAGAATAAAAGGAAGTAGTTTTTCATCTTGTGGTAATCTCCAGGATTTTACAGCAAAATGGATGGCTAGGAAGATACGCAAGGCAATAAGGCCACCTCCAAAAATCAGCCCCTGCTCCCCTCCCAAACGACCAAATTCTCCCTCTGAAATCAAGAAAGAACCTGACTTACTGGTTAAGAGCTTAGCACCAGCGTTCGTGCCCATTCCTAAATTCCCTGCTAGTAGGGGTTGATTTAATAAATCAACTATTGGTCCTACGAAACTGTCCAGTGCTCTTAAAAAAATAGATTCTTTTAACCCGCCATCTTGATTCGCAGCATCTACCCGACTCATAAATACTTCCGTACTTAATTTAAAGATTGCAGTATAATTTTGCAAGACTAGGATTAAAAGATAAAGGACAACTCCTGTAATAAATAACTTAATTAGGGTTTTACCATTAGTCCCTGAAGCTATAATGGCAAATAATCCTACCACTAAAACACCTACGACGGCTCCCCTGCTAATAGTGAGTGGTAAACCGATAACCAAGGCTATCGTGCTGGAATAAAGTAGAATTTTAGAGCAGGAATCTTTGGACAACCAAAAGTAAAAGACAAAAACAGATACTGCTGTATAAAAAATAGTTAAACCAGAGGTAAACGAAAAGGTTCCCGGTGGTCGGTTGTAACCCATGGCACCTGAAAAACCAGCACTGCCCTCACCTCCAATACCAACATTAATAAATGCAGTTTGGGGACTGCTAAATTGAAAAAAAACAATGATAGTCATCAGAATATTCAAACCAAGTAGTACACGGCCTATTTTAAGGACATCCTCTTTCACAAAAACTTCCCCAATAATAAAGAGTAGCGGAAAATGCAATAGCATAATTCTAGCACCATACATGCCCACAAATAGGTTAGCATGCCCAAACATAACAGTGAAAATAAAACAAAAAACGGTACTTAACCAGGCATACAAAACATACGGATTCGTAAATTTTACTTTCAATTGAAAAGCTTGATAGAGAATGTAAATCGCTACGGGATCCCGCACGACCAATAAAGGAGTAGCCAAACTTGGTAAAATCCACTTTCGTAATGCCCCCTCAAAAATCCACAAGATAAAATACATCCAAATGGCTATTTTTATGCGGCGATCTGTAGTTTCCGTTAAAGCGTTTATTGTCATTTTCTACTTATATTCGTATTTACCAGCTGTACTGCCCGCACAAGTTCATCGCCATAGGCTGTCCAAGGTCGCATCTTTGCTTTGCTTTGAGCTGCTTGACCAAATTGTTTCAACAATTCTGGTTTTTCTAATATTTCTACTATCACCTTTTTTATTGCTGCTGAAGACCCCGCTTCAACCAGCCAGCCGTCTATACTAGCACTAATTAGATCAGGCCCTGCGGTGCGTTCGGTAGTAATTACCGGTGTTCCCTGTGACATAGCCTCTGTAATCACCAAACCAAAACCTTCAAACAGAGAAGGGAATACCAAAACATCATGACTTTGCATGCATTCCAATATTTCATTATGAGGCAGCGAGGGAATCCAAGTATGTTTTCTTAAGGCTTCATTTAACGCACTGCAATCATCAACTGCTTTTCTTCCTATTACAGTAAGAGATACTTGCTCTTCCAATCCTTCTATGGATTTAAACAAATAAGAAAGTCCTTTGCGTTGCGACAATCCACCAATAAACAAAACTTTAAGTTTTCTGTCAACTAACGGAAGATATGTTTTATCGAAGATCACATCAGGAAATCCATAAGGAATGACTTTTATTTCGGGAAGTTTCCCCGAATAGTCTTGTAGGGTTTTTTTTGTAAAACTAGAGGCGACAAAAATCACATCTGCCAAAGCCAATTCTTTATCTTTTCGAGCCAATTTCTCGGACGAATCCTTAAAACCAGTCAAAGTAGAGGCCCAAGCCAGATTGCAATCGAGTTCAGCCTGCAATAATAGACGTGCACTTTTCCAATAGCCAATCGGCAAGTCATAAACACATAAAATCCCGAGTTCCTTGGCTGCTCTAAAAGTAGCTAAAGCACCATCCTCATAAGCATATACTGCTTCTAAACCTTTTGCTTTTTTTAAATTTTTTGCCACCCAAATATCCTGCTCTTGGTACACCTGATCAATACAAAAAATACCTTTTTCATGAGCGATAAGCCCATTCATTTTTAATTTTGAAGCAAGGAGGCGCCCCAATTCATAAAAAGCACGGGATTTCGTAAAAGGTTGCCAAAGTGCATTTAATTGTCTTCTTCTAAAATCCTTAAACAACTCGATTTTACTGAGCAGATATAGAAATTGACCCGGATAAACAGCAACGGTAGTATACAATTGATGCAAACTTTTTTGCCTCAAAAATCCATTGACTACGGCTTTGGCATTCGCATTGAGAGTAGGATGTGAAAGAAGTGTTTTCATAATTTCAAGGCTTTTAAAATCACATCAAAATAACGTTGCGATACTTCCTTTTGGGTGTGTAAATTTAAATGTGAATTAGCTAATTGTATAAGCCTTGTTTGATCTGCATTATTCTTTAATAGCTTCTTTGTTGTTTGAACTAATGATAAAAGAGAATTACGCTTAAATAGTACCCCAGCTTTACCTATCGCATCGGGTAAGCCTCCTCCATCTGAAACAATAGGGATGCAACCGCAGGCCAAACCTTCAAGAGCTACTAGACCAAAGGGTTCTTCCCAGCGGGAAGGAACTAATAAAAAACGATGAATATTTAATTCCCTCACAATAGCTATTCCCTTTAAGAAACCAAGAAAACGAACCTGAGGGTTTAAATTATAGTTTTTTGTTAACTCCTTAAGATCTTCCATTTCAGGACCATCACCAATAATCGTTAAAGAATATTCTTTTCCATCATTTTTCTTCAACTCTTGTATCAATTCTATGCACATATCCGCACCTTTGTCTGATACTAAACGACCTAAAAAAACAAAATCCATCGTTTTAACTTCTTTTTTATCATAATATAATGCAGTGTCATAAGCATTTTCAATAACTAGGGCTTTTTCGAAAGTATAAGATCTAATCTTGTTACTACAGGCAATAACTGCATTATAATCAGATAGCAATGTTTTTTTTAATTTTTGCAGAAGTGTTATATTAGAACCAGGAACTACAATCCACGTATGTAGCGCTACTACTTTGGGTTTTCGAATTATAAAATTGACCCAGCTCATTCCAAAACAGGGATTATTTTCAAAAACTACATCACACCATTCAAGTAAACTGACAATCTTTTTTATTGATGGATCTCTGACAACATCGAAGGGTAATTGTAAATTTCCAATTTCTTTTGTACGGCATACTACGATAATCGAAACATCTGTACGCTCAATAAAGTTATTTACCAACTGCATGGAAACGGTTTCAATTCCCCCAATATTAGGGTAAAAAGAATGACTAAAAAAAAGGATTTTCATAACTAATTATTAGAAATCGATTTCAAAAAAATAAAACACACAGTAGTCAAACGATTGTCCGCTATTTCTGAAAATTTATTTAAAGAGAGGGTTCCCTTTTGAAAGTGATTAATATCCTTAACTGAAATACTAATATCATCTCGATCAATCCAAAGTTTAGCTACATTGATGATGGGAAGATGATGTTCACGCATCGCAGCTACCACTCCACTTTTATCCGAAATTTTATAAGGAGTAGATGAAATTCCATAATTCGCATTCATAAATACTTCAGAAATTGTTACTTCACTCGAAGCCCCGAGCAACTCATATGAAATAGAATACTTCTCCAGTATTAAAGTCCAGATATTCAATAAGTCTCCATTTCGGCCAATAAAAATAAATTTGATTTCTTTATCCGTTCCCTGCATCTCTTTTTTTAGATCGATGATAAAATCTTCAAAAGGAGAATTGTCGTAAATGGTGGCAAAAACTACAAATACCAACTGTTTTAAATTTCTATTTTTAGTAGCAGTCACAGAAACATTTCCAAAAAGGGGTAAATAAATCGCATTAATATTAATTTTACTCAGGTAGTACTGATATATTTTGGATTGTGTATGTACAACTTTTGGTTCAATACTCTTTTTTATTTTTTGGATAAGTTGTTTTTGAACTAAACCAATTAATTTATTTTTAAAAAAACTACTCCTCTCGATACCTATCCACAACTCATGAAACATAATCTGCCATTGGTGCTTCCCTTTGAGATTTTTTAAAAAACTAGGCAACCAAAACGGTAAACCTTTTGGATGGAAACTGTAGGGTACAAATTGCAGTGAAATCCAATCGGGTGCTTCTTTCTTTAGAGTCCGTTGAGTCAAAACCAGTCGCTGTTTAGAAGAAGTACCCATAGGGATGCGTCTTACAATAACTGGAGTTTCTTCAATAATTTGGGTTTGACTCACAAAATTTACAGCCTGCTTGTCACACAATGATAGAATCTGTGCTTGATGTCCTTGGCGAATTAATTCTCCACACAATCTTCGAGTATAATCGCCTACTCCATCTTTACCCGGTTCTACGGATCCGCAGACAAAAAGAATTTTCATACGTATAACTTTTTATTGAAATAAGCATTTGTAAGTTGGATCATACTTTAAGTCCTTAACTCTTTCCTTAATAAACTTACAAGGAACTCCTGGAACAATTTGATAAGGCATTACATTTTTTGTGACTAAAGAACCAGCTGCAACTACCGCTCCTATTCCAATAGTTATATCAAGCATGATTATGGCACGTGTACCAACCCAAACATAGTCATCAATAATTACACCTCTAGTTCGCCCAGCAAAATCAGAAGTGTTCATATCGTGATCTGCGGTTAAAATGAATACATCTGATGAGATTGATATATTATTCCCAATTGATATACTGCCACGATTATCTAATCTACATCTAGAATTAACTACAGAATTATAACCAATTTTAATACCCTTTGAACAATCAACTGTAGTTTTCATTTAAATTGTACTATTATTCCCACTTTCAAACCCCATAATCATTATATAATACCATTATCTAAATCGATGACTAGGAATATTTGCAATAAAATGATTGCAGACGTACAACCTTAGCTCTGAGTAATATGATTTCATTATAATAAATTATACTAGTTTCTTTTAAAGATTTTACTTTTAAGATTCCATACTTGAAGTGCATTTATAACTCCTAAACATTTTGCAACTTTCAAAAAAGTTTGCCCACCGTGTGCATGTGGTTTAGAATAACCTATTCTGTTAATTTCAAGTAAACAGGATCTACTGAGATCAGAATAAGCTCCATAAAAACTACAATAATAAATACTTAATGCTTTCCATGCCAATTTTTTTCCGGTTTTTGGTTCAAAAAATATCAAAAAATGTTTAGCATAAGATATATACGAATTTAAAAAACCTTCACATGTTTTTTTATTTCTCTTTTTACTAATACTCAAAACATTGTCCCTTCGATAGTAAAAAATTGAGTTTTTAGTATATTTAATTCCTTTAGAATTCAATATCACTCTCATAAAATATTCCCCATCATTATTCGCAACTACATTTGCATCCCATCCTTCAATGGATCGTATAAGTTTAGCGGGTGTTAGCCATATTCCAGTAGTTAAATATTTACCAAACTGATTTAATAAGGTTTCAAAATAATCTTGAGGTGAGAAATCTTTTTGATATAATGAGTATTCAGGTTGCTTACTACTTATCCTATTAATAATTTGCCCCATTCGTGCACTATAAATATATTCATCACCATGTTCTTGAAAAAGCAAAACTTGTTCATAAAGCTTATCTTTATCTAAAGCATCATCAGCATCTAAGAATTGAATCAAATCACCTTGTGCTTTTTGAATACCATAGTTTCTTGCGCCACAAACACCTATATTGTTAATTTTATAATACTGTATTCTTTGGTCTTTAAATTGACTAACAACTTGTTCCGAAGAATCTGTACTACCATCATTTACAATGATGACCTCAATATTTGAATACGATTGATCTAGACAAGAACTTAATGTTTCAAAAATAAAATGCTCTGCGTTGTAAACCGGAATAATTATGGAAATTAATATATTTGAATTCATTTATGTTGGTTTTCTTTAAATAAAATATTAGTTAGTGTTTAAGCAAATTATTATTTTGGAGATTTTATATTTTCATAATGTATTTATTTTATTTTCATTATTTTATAACTAGAAAATAAAATTGCTTGCAATAAACCTATAATATTTATACCAATCGTTAAAAACAAAAATCCTTTTAAACTACTTAAGTCTAAAATACTAACAAAACTAACAATGGCTATTAGATTGACAACTATCAATAGAATAGGATTTATGACCCAGCCTCTACTACTGTGTAAAAAAAATGCTGTTCCTGCCAATACACTAATACAACTACCTATAATATTCAAAAGGAGCTCATAATCCAAGCCCTTATAACCATCACCAAGAACCCAGAGTATTTGTGTTGAGAATAAATACACAATAAATATTATTGTGCTTAATATAACAGCTAATATCCCCATTGTTATTAAAAAACGATGAAATAATAACCTTCTATCTTCCGCTAATTTTGCAAATCGAGGAACAATTAAAGTAGATATTAAGACATTAATAAGAACAAGAATCATACTTAATCTCCCTAAAGCACCTAATTGAGCCAAAGATGTAGTATTACCAAATACAGAAATTAACCAAATAGTAATTTGTGCCGATACGCAATAATAAATGGAACTTGGCATAACTCGCTTTACAACAGTTAAAATTTGCGCACGAACTTCTTTGTCATAAGATTGATATTTATCTGCTGAAGTGTATACTATTTTACGCAATTGAAAATTACCCCAAATACGTGGTATTCCTGCGGCTATAATAGCTATAAATGCCCAGGGAAACACAAATAATGTTAACGTGGTCAATAACAATCGGCCTATTCCAACAGCCACTTGGTTTTTTTGTAATGGCAGTATATTTTGATGTAGTTTAGGTACTATTTCAAGCAGAGAATCCGATAGTGCAGCAAAAAAAGCAGGAATTAAAGCCGCTACTATCAGTACGCTCGTTAACCAACTAGCTCCGTTGTTCAATAAAAGATAAATTAAAATAGGCACGGCAATTAGTAAACTAAATATCGCAAATTTTCGTCTTAAATCCATTCCAGTCGCAAGTACAGTACCTAGTTTTTTCTTATCCTGCCATACTTTTCCGCCTTGGGCCATGACTCCATGAGAGATACCCCCATTAGATAATACCGTCATAGTTCCCAGCATGGTATTAGCTAGCGTATAAAACGCATAATCATGTAAGGGTAATATCCTAATAACAAGAATACCACTAAGTAATCCCACACCTTGTACAATGATTTGGGCACTACCAGTAATACTAATCAGCTTCCCCCAATTCAATACTTTATTGTACTTCGAATGTTGTTTGATTGTAATTAATTTGTCTTTCAAAATGAAAATAAAAATGTTAAAAAATTAGAATACTGTTATAATTCATTTGACTTAGAATTCCTCAAACCTCTTTAATTAAAATTCACTACTAATACCAATAAAAACTAGAAAAAACATACAGCTTCCTTTACCGAAGTTTTATGTTTATCTAATAACTGCTAAAATTTAAAATATTTAACAAATACAATTAATTAAACTTAATTAATTGTTCTTGCAAATTGAATTCATCTAATTAGAAATCTCTGAATTGATTCTATCTAATACTTCCTTCATTTTATTAGTATATGCATTTACAGAAAATTCTTTTAAATATATTAAGTACGCTTTATCAACCCTATTTTGAATTTCCTTAGCGTCTAGTTGGGATATAAAATACATTTTAGCTGCCATCGACTCAGGTGTATTTAATGTATAGAAAATTTCATTTTCGCTAAAATATTCATGAGGAGCTACTGATTCACCAGTAAGTACTGGAGATTTCATTGCAACTCCATCAATTAATTTATTAACTAAAACTTTTTTTGCCTTCTCACTATCACCAAAATTACCTAAAACTAGATCACAATTATTTTGAAGAAAATTACCAAGTTTTCCGTTCTTAAAAGTACTCGTATTATCTATGGAAATGACTGAAGATAGATTTAAACTAGAAATCAAATCCAAATATTCCTTATTTTTTCCATCACTACTCCCAAATAAATATAAATGAAAATTTAATTCATACTCCTTATTAAGAATATTACAAGCACTAATAATTTTTTCTAATCCATGTAAAGGGATATAACCACCCCACCAACAAATATTAAAAACTCTTTCTTCAAAATTTTTAGAATAATAACTATTAGGTGTTTTTATTGATTCTTCAATACATAAAGGGACAATTAAATGTTTATTGATATTGTAAGGAATATTTAAAATGTCTAAATAATATTTACGTTCTGTACTATTTAAAAACAATACGTAATCAGCATTGCTAATGCAATTTACATCATAGCTAAGTAACTTTTTGGCTTGCTTTGAAAAACGATCAACTTCATTTCTATCTAGAACCCATGTATCATAAAACGAAATATAAAAATCTGTGATAATTGTTTTTTTTAATATTTTAGCTATGTATAAATCAAATTGATAGTTATTACACATCGCTGGAAGCACAACAATATCTGAGATTAATATGTTATAGACCTTGTCTATATATTTTAAAGTTTCTTCGAACCCCCTCAAAATTTTTCTCAGTATTCCTTTAAAACCTTTTTTATTAAAAAAAATCTTAGTTTCAAGAGAATTATAAAATATATCTCTGTTTTGATCTAACAAAAATTTAATAAGATTTTGAGTTCTACTAGTCCCCTTTACAATTCCTATTATATAAATATTTTGATTATCCATTTGTACTACATAGTTTAAGTATTTTAATTAAAGTTTCGGGTATTAATTTAAGCAATTGTCCTCGCTTTAAAAATAATTATAATAATTCGTTGATCTAATGTTATATACTACTACTATCCTTAACAATCTTACCACGAGGAACTTTTTAAATTCTTTTTATTAAAAATACGTCTCAGCAAACATTTATTAAAAAATGTCTATAAATCATCATACTTGCTGAATTTTGATACAAGTACTAAACTCTTTACAAATACCAAAAAACAGACTAAATTGCATAAATTGTCTCAGCCCATTCAATACTATCTTCTATTCCCTTTTCAGTAGTTGTTTTAGGAGACCAGTTCAATAATTTTTTTGCCTTGTCATTATTTGCGATGAAAACTAATTGGTCACTTTCCCTAAATGGAAGTTGTTTATATGCCATTTTAATTTTTAGCAATTCTTCTAATAATTTAAATAACTCCAATAGCGAGAGGCTATTACTAATACCTCCACCTATATTAAATGAGTTCCCTTTTGCAATTTCAATATTTTCAACTGCTTTAAAATATAGTCTTACTACATCTGAAGCATGCAATACATCTCGAACCTGTTTTCCGTTTCCAGAAATTGTAAATTGATCTTTTGAATTTCCATTTTTAATTTCTAAAGCTTTTTGGATAAACCATCCTACCCAACCCTGATCTATTGTTGCATGTTGATTTCCACCATACATTGATGAATGTCTAAATACAACTGTTTTAATGCCGTAAATTCTATTAAAATCTAATAAATATTGATCTGCGGTTCCTTTAGAACAACCATAAGGTGAATGAAAATTAAGTGGTGCGAATTCATCAAATCCATTTGGATATTCTTTACAAGTATAACGTGTCTCATTTTCTTCAAAAGTTAAATCTTCAAAATCCCCATAAACTTTATTTGAAGAAGAATATAAGACCATGGTATTTGGCGAATACTTTCTAATTGAATCTAATAAATTAAAAGTACCCATAGCATTAATTTCAAAGTCCAACCGGGGGTTACTGATGGAAGTTGTCATGGCAACCTGACCAGCTAAATGAAAAACAACATCAGGTTTTTCGTCTTTAATTACCGTTTCCATATCGTTTAGATTACGAATATCATGTGGGTAATATTTAAAATCTCCAATATTTTTAAGCCATTCTAAATTTTTAGCACTTCCAAAACGAAACAAATTATCAAAAACCACCAATTCTTCTCCTCGTTTTAATACTTCGGCGGCTAAATTACTTCCAATAAAACCACAACCACCTGTTATTAAATATTTCATTTTAATGTTTTTAATAAATTAATAATTCCTTTGTTAAATGTTATTTTCGGATACCATCCTAAATCTAATAATTTAGAATTATCTAATTCTGGTATCATTATATCACCTTGTCGATAACTTATCGCTCCAAACTTTAGTCTAGCAATTATGACTTTAGATGTTGTTTTTTCTAAATTATTTGCAATTGTCAAGACAAACTCCTTAACTTCTGTGAATAAATTTGTACCCACATCGAATTGGTTCCACTTTGGTAAAGTAAGTTTTTTTTGTATGACAATATTATAAACATCAACCACATCATCGATGTAAATAAAATCTCTTTTTTGAATACCTGAAGTTAAATTAATATCATTTGTTCCATTAATCATTTCACCTATTAACCAAGGAAGAAACTTCTTTTTGTCATCCCTAGGTCCATACATGTGCTCAATCTTAAAATTAATTACTTGTATTTGATTTGAATATTTATAAAGCCAATCTGACAATTGTGCCTTTGACAAACTATAATTATTAAGATTTCTTGGTAGTAGCGAATCCGTATTTATGAATGTCTTTACATTATTTTTTATTGCTTCATCTAATAAATTCAAACCAAATATCAAATTTGCATTAACGACATCAATTAAACTTTCACTAGCTCTTTCATAATTACATACCGTATTTATAACAATTTCAATTTTTTCGTTCTCGAAAATTTTTTTAAAACCATCGATATCTGTATCATAAATTTTTACTTTATCAAATAAATGGTTTATCCGCCAAGAATCAGATGAAGTTCTTTTTAATATGATTACTTTAAAATCTTGTTTAATAAAAGATTCCAAAAGATGACTTCCTAAAAAGCCTGTAGCACCAGTTAACAATATAGTCTTTTGCATAAAACTAAAAATTTAATCCGAAAAACTCTTCCATCTTCTCCACTACAAAATCAAGATGATCATTAGTTAAAGCCGGTTGAACCCCAATCCAGAAAGTATCGTTCATTGTTTTATCAGTATGAGTTAACTCACCAACTATACGATATTCTACATCTGCAAAATAGGGCTGCTTACTTACATTACCTGCAAACAACAAACGAGAACCAATTTTATGGCCATCTAAAAATCGCAACAAGTCAACACGGTTCGATCCACAGCCATCTTTTAAAGTAATTGGGAATCCAAACCAAGATGGATTACTGTTTTCTGTAGCTTCAGGCAAATTAATAAATTCATTCAAGGACTGTAATTTTTCTTTTAAATAGCTAAAATTTTCACGCCGTCTGGCAATAAAAAAATCTAATTTATCTAATTGAGCCAAGCCACAAGCTGCTTGCATGTCAGTAATTTTCAAATTGTAGCCCAAGTGAGAATAAACATATTTATGGTCATAACCATAAGGCAAATCACCATGTTTTTGCTCAAAGCGACAGCCACAGGTATTATCACAGCCGGGCGCACAATAACAGTCTCTTCCCCAGTCTCTAAAAGATTCAGCAATAGATTTTAATTCTAATGAGTTCATGAATACAGCACCACCCTCACCCATAGTCATGTGGTGAGCAGGATAAAAACTAAGAGTCCCTATGTCTCCAAAAGTACCTACTTTTTGTCCATTATATTCCGCTCCAAGGGCATCACAAGTATCTTCTATCAACCATAAATTATATTTTTTACAAAGCTCCGTTACTTTGTTCAAATTAAAAGGGTTTCCTAAGGCATGCGCCAGCATAATCGCTTTCGTTTTTGGTGTAATAGCCGCCTCGATCAAGTCGGCATTTACATTATGTGTCCGTATGTCAACATCTACAAAAACAGGAATAGCTCCAAATTGTACGATGGGATTAACCGTTGTAGGAAAACCAGCTGCCACTCCAATAACTTCATCTCCTTTTTTAATGGCACGATTACCCAATCTAGGTGATGTCAAAGTACTAAAAGCAACCAAATTGGCAGAAGAACCAGAGTTTACGGATAAACAGTGCTTAACCCCTAAAAATTCAGCTAATTTTTTTTCAAATTCTGCATTAAAGCGTCCTGTCGTTAGCCATGCATCAAGCGAGGCTGCCACCATATTTTGCATCTCCTCCTCGCCTAATAATTTTCCAGAAGGCGGAACAACGGTTTCGCCAGGAACAAACGGAGTTGGAGCATAGTTTATAGCTGCAAATTTTGAAACTAAACCTGCAATCTCATTTCTTAAATTTTCTAATTGTTCTTTCTTATCCATTATAATTTATTAGCGTATAATTTTATTTCTTGTAAACATTGTTTTTTCATGTCTGCATTATTAATCCAGGCTTTGTGCCAATCAACAATCGATTTTAGGGTGAATTCTAAATTCCATTGAGGCATCCATTTCAATTCTTGGGCTGCTTTGGAACAATCTAATTTCAAAAAACCCGCTTCATGAGGGTTGCTATTGGTATCTAATTGCCAAGATGCTCCTTCACCCCATGTTTTTATCATGGTATTTAAAATCCATTCTACTGATTGACAATCTTCGTCTTTGGGGCCAAAATTCCATCCTTCTGCAAATTGATCTCCATTGTTATATAATTCTTGAGCTAAAACCAAATAACCGGATAAAGGTTCTAAAACATGTTGCCAAGGTCTTGTAGAAAGCGGATTTCTAACTATTACAGGATTTGATTTTTCAAAAGCCTTCAAAATGTCGGGAATCAAGCGATCATCTGACCAATCTCCTCCTCCGATAACATTACCAGCACGAACTGAAGCCAATGCAGGAGAATTTATATCATTAAAAAAAGATTTTCTGTAAGAAGCGATTAACAATTCACAACAGCCTTTGCTACTGCTATATGGATCGTGGCCTCCCATAGGTTCATTTTCACGATACCCCCAAGTCCATTCCTTATTTTCATAACATTTATCAGTAGTAATAGCAACAATCGATTTCAGTTTTTTACATTGACGAGCAGCTTCAAGTACGTGAATGGTACCCATCACATTAGTAGCATAGGTATCTACAGGTGAGGCATACGACAAACGGACTAAGGGCTGCGCCGCCATGTGTATCAATATATCAGGATCAAAAGAAGTCATACTTTTAGTTACTAATTCTAAATTCCTAATATCTCCAATTTCAGAATCCATTCCCTCAAAAACTCTGGCCTCTTCAAATAAACTAGTACTCGTATATGGAGCTAAGGAATACCCTTTTACAATTGCACCCATCTCATGCAACCATAGTGACAACCAACTTCCTTTGAAACCGGTATGACCCGTTAAGTAGACCCGTTTGTTTTTCCAAAATTCTACACAAACCTGACCTTTTAGTCCTCCCATAATTTCCATGGTGCTGTGTTAGTTTCCAATAATTCTTCTAAAAGATTTTTATCTCTTAAAGTATCCATAGGCTGCCAAAAACCTTCATGTTTGAATGCCATCAATTGATTGTCTTTTGCTAGGCCTTTTAACGGTTCTTGTTCCCAAATTGTCGAATCGTCTTTAATTCTACTGATCACTTTTGGTGATAGCACAAAAAAACCACCATTAATTAAAGCACCGTCACCTCTGGGTTTTTCTTGAAATTGACGTACTTCATTTTCTACTATTTCTAATGCTCCAAATCGTCCTGGTGGGAAAGTAGCTGTTAGCGTCGCTTCTTTTCCATGCGACTTGTGAAATTTTAACAAGGCATCAATATCTACATCTGCAACGCCATCACCATAAGTAAAACAAAAATCTTCATCTTCGTTTAAATACGATGCTATTCTTTTAAGCCTTCCACCTGTCATCGAATTATCACCCGTATCTACAAGAGTAATCGTCCATGGTTCAGCTCTTTCTTTGTGAACCACCATCTTATTATCTTTCATATTAAAAGTAATATCAGATTGGTGTAAAAAATAGTTTTCAAAATATTCTTTAATAACATAACCCTTGTAACCGCAGCAAATGATAAAATCATTAATTCCATAATAGGAATAGGTCTTCATAATATGCCATAAAATGGGTTTACCACCAATTTCCACCATCGGTTTAGGCTTGGATACGGTTTCTTCACTTAGGCGAGTACCAAGACCCCCAGCTAAAATAACTGCTTTCATGTTTATAATTTTTTAATGATTGTTTAATTAGAACTGACAAAGGCATCCGAATAAAATTGATGCTCGGGTAGCCCCTTTTCCGCTAAAAGTTTAAAAGCAGAGTTAATCATGTCATTACAACCACAAGCATATACTTGTGCGTCTGACAAATCTATTTCGTGTTCTTGTAAAACATTTTGTACATACCCTTTTGCTCCTTTCCAATTAGGGTTTGTGCGGGATAGAACTGGGATGAAATGCAATTTTATATTTTGGTATTTTGGAGCCCAAAATAATTCCTCTTCATACCTAGCTCCCCATAGAACCCATATGTTTTTATTGGATACTAACTCAGGATTACCGTCAAAGTGGTCTAAAATTGACTTAACAGGAGCGATTCCTGTACCTGTTGCTAAAAAAACTATATTCTTTGATTTCTTATGTCTATAAAAAAAAGTACCTAATGCTCCTTCTAATCTTAAAACATCATTTATTTTGGCACTTTCAAATAAATAGTTACTCATTACACCGCCTTTGTAATTCTTTATAAAAAACTCCAGCTTGTGATCATTTCTTCTAGCAGCAGCTAAAGAATAACTTCTTTTAATAGATCCCATAATAATGTTAACATACTGACCTGATAGAAAATCAATATAAGAATTAGGAGGAGTTCTTAAAACTAGTTTGACAACATCCTTACTTACAAACTCTAAAACATCGATTTTTGAAGGAATAGTTTTAGGATGACTTAAATCCACATTATCTATATCTTCAATATTTAATATTACATGGGATAACGGTTTTGTGTTACACGTTAAAATATATCCTTCTTGTTTATCTGAACTACTTAAAACAAGATCCTCTCCTATTTCTATAGTTTTTCCTTCAACAACCTTAGCCAAGCAACTTTTACAACGTGCAGATAAACAACTGTGTTCTAATATTAAACCTGCGATTTTCGCAGCTTCAAAGATGGTCTGATCTTCAGAACAAATAAATGATTTGCTGTTTTTTAATTGAATTTTAAACAATATATATCGTGCTTATTATTATTATTATTATTACCCCTTCCCAATACCCTTAACTTGAAAACCTATAGCTGTTAATTTAATCACATCTAAAATATTACGACCATCAAATACAAAAGCAGGTTTGTACATTTTTTCGTAAATAGTTTCCCAATCATAGGTCTTGAATTCATCCCATTCCGTCAATAACGCAATAGCATGGGCTAGATCAACAGCCTCCATCGGAGTTTTGTAAACAAAAATTTGTTTCAATTTGAAGATAATTCGTTGTTCGGTAACACCGTTTAATTCCCACAAATAACGCATATCCCCTTTAATTTTAGCTTCTGATACTTTTGGATCATATACATGAACTTCTGCACCATCTTCAATCAGATGATCAGCCACATAGATAGCGGCAGACTCTCGGGTGTCATTGGTGTCTTTTTTAAAGGCCCAACCCAAAAAAGCAATTTTTTTTCCGCTTACGGTATTAAAAAGAGAAGTAATGATGTTTTTAGCAAACCGGTGTTTTTGATAATCATTCAAAATAATAACTTGTTCCCAATAAGCAGCTACTTCTGGTAAATTAAAATAGCGACACAAATACACTAAATTTAAAATATCTTTCTGGAAACAAGATCCTCCAAAACCCACAGAGGCTTTCAGGAACTTAGGTCCTATCCTGCTATCCGTTCCAATGGCATTCGCCACTTCATCGACGTCGGCTTCGGTCGCTTCACACAATGCCGATAAAGCATTGATTGATGAAATTCGTTGGGCAAGAAAAGCATTCGCGGTTAATTTCGATAATTCGGACGACCAAACATTCGTAGTTAATATTTGTTTTGGGCTTAACCAATGCGCATAAATATCCACCAAGGCTTGTGTCGCTTTTCGACCACTTTCTGTTTGTTTTCCACCAATCAAAACTCGGTCAGCATTGAATAAATCCTCAATAGCAGTTCCTTCAGCCAAAAATTCAGGATTGCTCAACACTTCAAAATGAACGTCGTTTCCGGTACTGTCCAAAATAGTCTGCAACGTTTCGGCAGTTCGTACGGGCAAGGTTGATTTTTCAACAATAATTTTATCGGTTGTAGCCACACGAGCAATTTGTCGGGCACATAATTCTACAAATTTGAGATCCGCTGCCATGCCTTTTCCTTCACCGTATGTTTTAGTGGGCGTGTTAACAGCAATAAAAATCATATCGGCAGCATCAATAGCAGCATCGACATCAGTACTAAAAAAAAGATTACGACCACGAGCTTCCGCAACCACTTCCGCGAGTCTAGGCTCGTACACAGGCAAATTTTCTAAATCTTCACTATTCCAAGCTGCAATCCGTGCATCATTTAAATCGACTACCGTCACTCTAATTTCAGGACATTTCAAGGCAATAACCGACATGGTTGGACCACCAACGTAACCGGCACCTAGACAACAAATATTTTTAACTTTCATTTTTGTGATTTTTATACATGAAAACGCTGATAAACAGCGAAATACAATACTAATAAAATAGAATTAGATATATGCTTATTAAATTTCTCTTAACATTTAACTCTCTTAGAGGATTAACTTTTTAATCCTTCCAAACCGATTAAGTTCACCTAACCAACCAATACTAACAAAGCGATGACTAAAACCAACACGTATATAAATATTAAAAATTTTAGATAAACTTTACTGTATTATGATTTATTGACACACACAAATAAATAAGCTCAAAAGATTTGGAAAATCTAATTTTTATTTTTAACCATGTAACTTTAGAGTCATTAGAGTTTGCTGCTACTGTGTCAAATGAGGAATTACGATCGTGTTCATTTCCTGCCTGTCAGGCGGTATTCAATACCTTTAATACAAATTTTTTCTAAATTTGATACAATTAAAGTAATTTCGGTCGTATTAATAAAATGTGGATAACTAATTACTTACCAATCCCCAAAAATCGCCACAATAAAAATACGACCTCAATTACAATGGTTTAGAAATTTATCTTTGACTATTATTTAATGTTTTAAATTTCAACGCATATTCCAATAATGCTAAAGTCTTGGCTGCTTGTTTATAATATCTTTATTCAATATCCAGTCAAGGACTATCCTCTCATGTAATATTGCTAGATAAACTAATTAATCTTTTCCTAATCGATTAAACAGTTAACCAATTACCTTGCCGGTAAGAATTAACCTTCTCTTAAGCAACAAAATCTTACTCAAAATAATTCAAAGTAATATACCCACCCTCTTTCAAATACTGGTCTTTCTTCACCAAATGCAAATCACTTTCCATCATATCTTCGACCAATACTGCTAAATCATATTGACATTCCCATCCTAGTTTAGTTTTGGCTTTCGTTGGATCACCAATAAGCAAATCGACTTCAGTAGGTCTAAAATAAGCCGGATCTACCGCCAATACTTCTTTTCCAATTTCCAATTGGTAGTCTGGATTAGTGCAAGACGCAACAAATCCTCGTTCCTTAATTCCTTCCCCTCTAAATTCTAATTCAATCCCAACTTCTGCAAAACTCATGCTAACAAAGTCACGTACTGCTGTTGTTTTTCCTGTAGCAATTACCCAATCCTCTGCTACGTCTGCTTGCAAAATCATCCACATCATGCGGACGTAATCCTTGGCATGACCCCAATCACGTTTGGCATCCAAATTCCCCAAGTATAACTTATCTTGCAATCCCAGGGCAATCCTGGATGTGGCTCTGGTAATTTTTCGAGTAACAAAAGTTTCGCCACGTATCGGTGATTCATGATTGAACAAAATCCCATTACAGGCATACAAGCCATAAGCCTCTCTATAATTAACCGTAATCCAAAACGCATACATCTTTGCTACAGCATAAGGAGATCTTGGGTAAAAAGGCGTTGTTTCGGATTGCGGTACTTCCTGAACTTTACCATATAATTCAGAGGTTGAAGCCTGGTAAATACGCGTCTTTTTCTCCAATCCTAACAAACGAACAGCATCTAAAATACGGAGCGTTCCTAATCCATCCGCATTTCCGGTATATTCCGGTGTTTCAAAAGAAACCGCTACATGACTCATGGCAGCCAAATTGTAAATTTCATCTGGTTGAATTTCCTGAATCAATCGGGTTAAATTCGTACTATCGGTCATATCGCCATAGTGCAAAATGAAATTCCGATTTTCCACATGAGGATCCTGATACAAATGATCAATCCGATCCGTATTAAATAAAGAGGAACGTCTTTTTAAACCGTGTACGATGTAACCCTTTTTCAATAAAAATTCACTAAGATAAGCGCCGTCTTGTCCGGTAACTCCGGTAATAAAAGCTGTTTTTGGTGTTGGATTCATAAGTTTGTTCTAAGGCACAAAAATGCGTCTACGCTAAAGCGCAATGGGATTAAAATAGTAAAGTTGTATAGTAGCCTAAAGTAAAAATGCCTTAAGCGAATGTAGATTTTTTTGAAATCAGAATTTTTAAAAAAAACTATTTATAGCTTAATTTCTTTAATAATATCAGTATGATCCAAAAACCAATCATAAGTCAATTGTATTCCTGTTTCTAAGTCAACCTTATGTTTCCAACCCAAATTATGCATTTTAGAAACATCCATTAATTTTCTTGGAGTACCATCGGGTTTAGTATCGTCCCATATAATATCGCCTTCATGACCGATAATTCTTTGAATCGTTAAGGCTAATTCTCGAATAGTTAAATCGATTCCGCTACCTACATTATATAAGGAGTCTGGTAATTTATTCTCTAAGGCAAAAACAACAGCTGCTGCCATATCATCTACAAATAAAAATTCGCGCAAAGGAGTACCGCTTCCCCATAATGTTACAACTGCATGATTATTTAATTTGGCTTCATGAAATTTGCGAATCATAGCTGGCAAAACATGCGAACTGTTCAAATCAAAATTATCGTGAGTACCGTATAAATTAGTAGGCATCAAACTCACAAAATCCTTATCGTATTCGTTCCGTAGAGCTTCACAAGCTTTTATACCCGTGATTTTGGCTAGAGCATACCATTCGTTAGTCGGTTCCAAAGGTCCTGCCAATAAATACTCTTCCTTCAGAGGTTGCGGGGCTAATTTGGGAAAAATACAAGAACTTCCTAAAAAGATAAATTTATCCACCCCCAAACGGTGGGCGGCATCAATAAGGTTATTTTGAATTTGCAGGTTTTCCATCAGGAATGCATACGGAAAATTATTATTCGCTAAAATCCCGCCTACTTTGGCTGCAGCATCAATAATAACATCGGGTTTTATTTTTCGGATGAAATCGCGAACAACAGATTGCTTTCTTAAATCAACCTCTTTCCTTGAAGACCCTATTAGATTCGTATAACCTAGTTCCGTCAAAGTTCTCCAAATAGCAGAACCTACCATTCCCTTGTGTCCGGCAATATAAATTGTACTGTTTTTATTAATCATCTTTTAAAATAGTTAGCCTTTTGTGAATTTTCTTTTTTAAATAAATTTTGAACAAAAAAAGTTTTTTCTTTTTAAATACAATGAACTTAAATTAATAATAATAATAATAATAATAATAATAATAATAATAATGTAGTTTGTTGACGAAAATCCAACCGTTTAACGATAACGTTTTTTAAGTATACAAAACTCTTCTTCTTTCAAAATAGAGCTAGAAATCATTAATTCTTTAAAATTAAACAAAGAAATGAATCCAAATCCTTTTACTAGAGCTAACTTTTTATAATCAATTGATTTCAATAAAGAGATATCCATAGCTGCCAAATCATCCCAATTAAGTTCTATTTTGTAATACAGCTGATAGTAAATTTTTAGCGCATTAAAAGTTTTTTCATTAACATCATTTTGAATATTAATATTAATGTTGTCTGCTAAAACATTTTCTTTTAACTCATGCATTAACTGCAATTTATAAGCCGCTATAAGTTTTAAAGCTTCATCGAATTGTAATGAATTTATTTTTTTTTCAATCATTAATGAATTAAAATTAAAAATTAATATAATCTAAACTCTTTGATAATCATCTTCAACACGAACAATATCATCTTCACCAAAATAACTGCCATGTTGCACCTCAATAAAAATAAGAGGTTCATTGAAAGCATTTTCTATTCGGTGTTTAACACCTTGCGGAATTATGGCTGTATCACCCACTTTATAGTCTTTAACAATTCCATCTAATGTGATGCGACCAACTCCAGAAACTATAGTCCAAGCTTCAGATCGATGATGGTGATATTGATAAGACAAACGTTCATCCGGATCCACTAAAATTCTTTTTACTTTATGTGTAGTAGCATCGTCTAATACCCAATATTGACCCCAAGGCCTTATGTCATGTTCCATTTTTTAAATTTTTAAAATCCTACAGCAAAGGAGAATTAATTGACTTTAAATGTTTATATAGTTGTTTAATATCTTGTGATTTTTCTTTTTGCAAAACTAAAAGTGCGTCGGGAGTGTGAACTAATAAACAATTTTTGATTCCTACAAAAAAAGTAGAAATATCAGAACCTATTGTAATGTTGCCATTCGCATCAATCGGATGTCCTTCTTGAACCAAATAATCGTAAACCGATTCATATGATCCTAAATCTGACCAATTAAAATATGATGGCACCACTTTAATTTTTTTGCTTTGCTCCATAACAGCATAATCTACACTTATGGAAGGAATTTGAAGCGACAATTCGTAATTTAAAACCCCTACAATATTAGAATCCCATGCTAATTTAGCAGTGCGATATACTTCCGGTTCATGCTTTTCTAGTTCAGCTAAGTATAGTCCCGATTTAAAGCAAAAAAGACCACTGTTCCAATAGTAATTTCCTTTTTCTAAAAATTCTGAAGCTTTTTCTAAATTTGGTTTTTCATGAAATGCTAACACGTTTTCGCCTTTAAATTCAATATACCCATATCCCGATTCAGGCTTAGAGGGCTTGATACCAAATGTGACAATATAATTGTTTTTGGCAAAAGCTACTGCCTGAGTTAAAGCACCAACATATAAATCCTCTAAATCTATAATATGATCAGAAGGTGTTATGATTAAAATGTCCTCAGGGTTAGCATCGAATGCTGCAAATGCAATCGCCGCAGCAGTATTTCGTGGAGTCGCCTCGGTAATAAAAGAGTGAGGTATACTAAATTTCTTCATGACCTCGCAACTGAGATTATAATTTTCAATATTACCAACAACTACTATTTTATCGGCGATATTAGCATTTCTTTCAATCGTCATTTCAAACAACGATTTTTTCTTAAACAATTCTAGATATTGTTTTGGTTGAAATTTTCGAGAAAGCGGCCATAATCTGCTGCCTATTCCACCACTTAAAACAACATTTATAATATTATTTTCAATTTCCATTATTTTTTTTTAAAAGTTCTTTTTCATATATATTTAGTCGAAGGCTACTACTCGAAAAACGATGTGACCTTGTATTAAAATATAATTCAATACCCTTCTCTTTACAAAAATCTCTTCCTGTAAAATCTTTTTCCATATACTCATCCCCTACAATACGCAAATCAATTTGAAAAGATTGTAAAATATCCACAAGATCTTGTTCAGTCGTATAAGGCACTATTTCATCCACAAACTTACAGCCCTTCAATTGTATGTAGCGTTCCACCACGGACTGGGTAGGTTTATTTTTGGTAGGTCGATCTATTGAGGGATCGGTTTGTAAACCAACAATTAAATAGTTACAATGAAGCTTAGCTTCTTCAAGCATTTTAATATGCCCGGCGTGTAATAAATCAAAAGCACTAAAAGTTATTCCAATTTTCATTATTATTCTGAGTTAAGATTTATTATGCTAAAAGTTAAACATCGTATCGTCAATCAAAAAATCGACATTATAATCAACAATAAAATTTTAAGTTATTTAAAATTAAGCAAGGGTACCCCGTGAATAGTTACATTATAACTGTTCAAAAAAAATAAATAAAACTGTTAATTAAATTTACTGTCACAAAGAGTACAGCTTAACAATATTGCATCTGCTATCTAGTAGCATCTGCGAACACAAAATTACTGTAAGAACCCTGTCGGTGAAGTAAATTAATGTAACGATAAAGTCTAATTTAGGACTATTTACTCTTTATATGGATGTAAAATAATGACGAATAAATTATCTTTAACGTCTTAAAAAAACCACAATATTTAAAAAAATATTTATTATTTCAAAATATTACCCCCAAACAAATGAATTAAAAAAAAGGATTAGTAGTTAAGTAAATTATTAAATCATTGTTGTTTTTTGAAAATTAAAAAAGGAGCTAAATCGTTCTTTTTCAAATTAAAATTGGAATAAAAATCAACAATATATGTTGTCTCATTCCAAGCCACTTTATCGGATCGTCAATGACTGCAGTTGAAAAAAGAGTTTAAATATTAAGTTTGTTACAGTTAATTTAAATAAAGGATGAATCGCCGCTTAAAAAGATTACAATGTAGATAATATCACAATTAATAATCTAAACTTTAACGCAATTGTTGCCGAAGAAAGAGAGAATAATCTATTGTCAGCAGTTGTACAGATGGCAAGTTATTGTGCACAAACTATCTTTTATTCGCGTTACATCCTTACGAAAACCGGTTGGTAAAGAAAAGCGATGGTTAATAATTTGAAGTACATCAAATTATGTCTGTGGCAAATTGTCAAAATAACCATAGAAGGTAAGAATTTAGTGAAAAAATATACAATTCCGATACAAACTGCTTAGGATACAATCAATATTCTTGATTTCTCTGAAATGGATACTATTAAAATTTCATCAAACCCAGTTATTTCGTAAAAACAAAGGCATTTTAAAACTGAATTAAAATATACAGGGTTTGGTCTCCAACAAATAGGATTCCAAAAAGAAAATACCTGTTAAAAAATAAAAAAATTATGAATTGGTACGTAGTATACACAAAACCCAAATGGGAAAAAAAAGCAGCAGAGCAGTTAACTAAATTTGGCGTTAATTGCTATTGTCCGACAATTAATAGAGTACACCAGTGGTCGGACAGAAAAAAAAAGGTAGAAGTTCCATTGTTTAACCGCTATATATTTGTGCAATTAGGTGATAAAGAAAAAAATCATATTTTTCATTCTCCCGGGGTAATAAATTTTTTGTATTGGCTTGGCAAACATGCTATCGTAAAAGAGAAAGAAATTAACACAATAAAAGAGTGGCTTAAAGGTGATAATGCTTCAAATATCTCAGTATTGGAATATCAAATTGGAAATAAAATAAAATTAAACTCAGGACCTTTTTCTGAGCAACATGCAGTAGTAAAAGACATTACCCAAACACACTATATTTTAATTTTAGAATCTTTGGGATGTATTTTAAAAATGAAACATTCTATCGTCATTAAATAACAGTTGCGGAAAAACTCGTTTTTTCCATATTAAAATTGGCATAATTTCCCATTTTATTCCTGAAACGATTGCAATTAATTGCATTTTGCTTTATCAAAAAAAGTAACGCTTTTAGACAGTATTTGTACTATATGAAAGTTAAAACTGCAGCGCGGAATTAAAAATTGAGAGTAAGAGAAATTACGTGTTTTTATCAATGAATTGTATAATTTCTAATAGTATTGAAAAAAGATAGCTTGAAAATAATATCAAGAACCGTTTCCTTTTTTTAATGAGTTTAACATCAAAAAAAAGCGAAAAGGAATTAAAAACTATTAAATTTATAACCTGAGTCATCAAAATTTAAATTTTCCTTAAAACCGTCATTATTCAATTTCATCACCCTTACTTCTTTATTTATAAAATTATCAGAATATAATGTTTTATTTTTTTCTTTAGTAAAAAATAAAGAAACATCAAAAAACAATAAATCTGATAAAGTGATATCAAAAATTTTAGCAATTCTAACGATTTTAGAGATTGTTAAATCAATTTCGCCTCTTTCAATTTTGCCGTAGCCGCTGGTACTCATTTCCATTTCACCAGCAACAAAGTCTCTGGTAAGATTTTTCATTTCCCTTATTGTTCTAATATTTTTAGCGATAATTTTATTCATGTTCAAAGATCTAATTTAAACGGATTACATAATTTAAAAACCATAACCTAATTTACTATTGTTTGTAAATAAATAAAATTTGAACAAGTAAAGCACAAATTATACGCAATGCTTAAAAAAATGTAGCATAAAATGAAAATTAATTTTAAAAAGAATGGCCATGATAACTTTACCCTCACAAAAAGTTAATAGTAAAAACTTTAATTTTAATTTATGAAAAAGATGCGAAAAATTTACGGACGCGTTTTTAAAGAGAAAGCGGTTCAATTGAGTTATGAAAGGCATAACATTTCGGAATTAGCTAGAGAACTGGTATTAATGCTTCACAATTTTATAAGTGTAGAAAAGAATATGAAGAGTTTGGGCAAGGAAGTTTTTCTGGTAACTGCAATGTAAAGCAAACAGCAGAACAGGAGCGAATTGCAGAGCTTGAAAGAAAACTCAAAGATGCGGAAGTAGAAAGAGATATATTAAAAAAAGCAATAGGGATCTTTTCCAAAAACGGTCAATGATTTATACTTTTATCAGAAACAATGAAAAGATATTTCCGATTCAAAAGATGTGCAAAGTATTACAAGTCGGTCAAAGAAATTATTATCAATGGAAAAGTGGGGCTATTTCGCATAGAAAACATAGAGCTGAGCTGGTTAAAGAAAAAATAACTTCCATTTATTTTGATTTAAAACAAAGATATGGGAGTCCCAGAATGACGGCAGAGTTGGCTTCTTTGGGTAATAATACATCAAGAGTTAGCGTTGCCAAATATATGAATCAACTCAGTTTACGAAGCAAATTAAGCAAGAAATTCAAGGTTACCACCAACACAAAGCATAAGTATTTAATTGTACCAAATATTTTGAATAGAGAATTTTTAGTTACAGAACCGTCAAAAGTTTGGGTGTCGGACATTACATATATTAAAGTAAAAGAAGGATTTATATATTTAACAACCTTTTTAGACCTCTATGACAGAAAATTATTGGCTGGAGTTTGAGTAATGGAATGAGCATAGAGGAAACTTCGTTGGCTGCCTGGAGAATGGCTATTAAAAACAGATGTGTTGAAAAAGGATTACTATTTTATTCTGACCGAGGAGTTCAATATGCTAGTAAAAAGTTCACCAATGTAATTGATTCCTATAAAATGACTACAGAAAGCATAAGTGGAAAAGGGAATTGTTGGGACAATGCAGTAGCTGAGAGCTTTTTTAAGACTTTGAAAACACAACAAATTTATGGAAATAAACTTATATCAAAAGAACAGATGGAACGAGATAAATTTAAATTTATTGAAATTTGGTACAATAGAAAAAGAAGGCATTCAGCACTAGATTACAAGACTATTGAAGAATTCTGGAAACAGAAAAATAATTCTAAAAATGTTGCTTAACTAATACTGCAAGTTTTATTTGCATATCCAAAATTTGACAATCAAATTAATTACAAAAATCTAGCTTAACTTAATGTGCACTTTTTATTTGCATATCCAGATTTATAATAATTATATAAACCAGCAATTTATACAGAATTATCTGGATGAGTTCTGCTAGAAATTTAATCGACGGAATTTTAGAGACAATCTATCGGATAGACTGATAATTGCTGCTTTAAAAACAACTTGGTATTAGTTACGGATTGTCATGTAAATTTATTTTTAAAAGACCAATATAAAATCAAAAACCAAATCAATTAATTAATTACACACAACGAGTTGTTATTATTTACATTCCATAGAACTCAAAGGAAGATATATCTTTATTTTGGTACCTCTATCAGTTTTAGATTTAGTAGTAGAAATTCCTTTTACATTTTTTATAATAATTTTGCTGAGAAAAAGACCTAAACCCAATCCTTCTTGCGCTCTTTCTTCTCGATTAAATTGTTCAACAACGCCAATTCTTTTTAATTTTTCTTCACTAAAACCGATTCCAAAATCCCTTATAACTAATTTGTAATAGGAATTATTGTAGCGTTCACCTAATACACTTATAATTTTACTGTTGTCAGAAAACTTTATGGCATTATCTATCAATTCGAGAAGAATATAACTCAAATATTTTTCACTCATTTTTATACATGCTTTATCAATTTCAAAAATAATTCTTTCTTCTTGATTGGCATGAATCCAAAAAAGCTTTGTTTTTACGTTCAGAAAACTTTTTAATATTACGGTCTCAGCTGCGTTATTAAATTATTCTAAATTAATTTTAATATTTTGGTATAAAATTAAGTTTTGAATAGTTCTGTTTACACGCTTACATGAAACTTTAATTGCATTAAAAAAGTTTTTAATTTCATTTTTTTAAAACAAATCATTATTTTTAATCAGAATATCAATTCAATCTAAAATACCATTCAGATGGGTCGCAATTTCGTAAAAAAAAAATGGTTTTTTCTTCCCACATACAGATTATTTTTAGCATTTTTTATCTTTTTAAAACGTTCTATTTTCACTTTAATAATTTTTATAAGTTCTTTAATTTTAAATGGTTTAGACAAAAAACAATCTGCCCCTTCAAGTCAACATTTGCGAATTAAATTATTTTCTTTTTTTGCTGTTAAAAAAATAAAGGGAATAGCACTTAACGAGTAATCTTCTTTAACCGTTTTATGTAGCATTGTACCATCAACTACAGGCATCATTATATCGTATATAATTAAATCCGGAGTCCAATTTTCTACCACATCTGACGCTTCTTGTTCATTTGCAGCCGTTTTAACATCATAATTTTGAAAAAAAGAAGCTCTGTAACAGCTTACTTAATATCGAAGTCATCGTCAACGATAAGGATTTTATTTTTGTTCATAAGGAAATGTTAATTTTATTGTTGTTCCACAATTTACTTTCGTTTTAACTTTTACATCACCATTTAAAGATTCTGTAAATTGTTTTACAATAGCTAAACCTAATCCAGAACCTCTAATATTACTAGTATTTGACGCTCTAAAAAAGGACGTAAACAAATGTTGAATTTCATTCTGCGGAATTCCTATTCCGTAGTCAATCACTTCTATTGTGATTTCTTTTTCAAGATATGTTATCAATAATAACGGATCAGATTTGCCAACAGAATATTTAAATGCATTACTTATCAGATTTGTCATAATATGAATAATCAAGGTTTCATCAGTAAAAAAGATTTTGTTTTTTCCCTTAGTTTGTATTTCGATTTTACGCTCATATATTTCACAATCAAAATAGGTTTTTATTAATGTTTTAACAAATTTATCAAAGTCAACTGGTTGTATATTTATTTCAATTTTTTTAGCTTCCGACTTGCCAAAAATTAAAATATTATCCATCAGCTCAGTCATTCTATCGACTTCATCTTTTATCCTTCTTGTAACAGAAATGTAGTCGTCATTTATTTTTTTTCCCAAATGTCCAATTTTAAGATCTAAAAGCTCAGCATTAGAATAAATAACCGTTAAAGGTGTTCTAAATTGATGTGAAGCCATCGACACAAATTTAGACTTCAATTCATGGAATTTTTTTTCTTTCCGAAAGGCTGCTGTTTTTACTTTTTCAATTTTAATTCTTTCGCTTATATCTCGGTTTGACGTCTGAAATCCAATCACAAGGTTTTCCGCATCTACAATTACTTTTGTTGAAGTCTCTAACCAAACGTAGATTCCATTTTTATTTCTAAACCTAAAGACTATTACCCCATTCTGCTTTTGCTTAATAACAGTTTCATAATAATTTTGAATATTTTTTAAATCATTTTTTTGGATAAAATCCTTAGGATTTTTATTAATTAGTTCTTCAGGTGCGTAACCAAGAATTTCATTTATGGAAGGTGAAATATATGTGAAGTTACCGTCATTTGCATGCTGGCAAATCAAATCATTACAGTTTTCAGCTATAAATCTAAATTTTTCCTCTGATATTTTTAACTGGAATTCTCTTTCTTTTAACTCACTAATATCGATATGAGTTCCAACAATTTTTTTTGGTGTACCATCCACATTTTTTTCAAGTAAACCAAAATATT
The DNA here is from genome assembly GCF_049896525.1 of Flavobacterium sp. DSR3-2. Lineage (NCBI taxonomy): Bacteria > Pseudomonadati > Bacteroidota > Flavobacteriia > Flavobacteriales > Flavobacteriaceae > Flavobacterium > Flavobacterium sp. DSR3-2. Next base: position 94,047 of record NZ_JAFCUM010000012.1, on the reverse strand, counting down.
TTACTGAAACAAAATGCCCATTTTTATGAATTAATCTTGCAATTCCCTCATAACTATCTAATATCCCAGCAATATAATTTTTTAAATTGTTTAAAACAGGCACTCTATCTTCATGATGAATACTGTTAATCCAAAAACCATAAACATCCAATATTTCATTTTCTGTATATCCTAACATACCTGCCCAATTATAAGAAATAATCGTTTCATTAGTCTCAATATCATATTCCCACATTGCTTGATTAGAAACCGACATATAATAGTCAATTTTTTCTAACGCTGTTTTTAATTTAAGAATTGTTACGTCTTGATTTATCCGAAGTCCGATATTTTTTGCGATGGTATGTAATGCGTACACTTCCTCCTCCTTCCATTCTCTTTCATTTTTACAGTCGTCGTACCCAATCCATCCCCAGAAACTACTATCGGAGAAAATCGGGGTGAAAAGAAAAGACTTAATACTTTGCATTTCCATTGTCTTTTTGAATAATTCATTATCGCTAACTTTAACCAATCCATGCATAGGCTTATCTTGTGATAATATTTTAAAAAGTCCTGGCATTTGATCATAAGATATTCCATTTAAAGCAGGACTACCAATATAAGGTTCTACATCTTTATTACACCATTCATATTCATAATAAAGTTTTAGTTCACCATTGTGAAATTTATTTTTAAAAATATAACATCGATCAATATTTTGACCCGCTCCAATATTACCAATGCATAAATTCAATGCATCAGCGATACGAGGTTCTTTTAATAAATAATTGTTGGCGTTGGAAATACTTAATAGAAGGTTTTTCATTTTTCTAGGTAAATTTTGGATTAATAAAATTTTGTTACTGGTGTTATATGTGAAGTAAAAGTTAAAATATTAAGTTTGTAAAGACAAATGCACTCTTGCTAAACAGCTGAATTAACAATACTTTTGTAATCGCAAATTTATATCATTTTTAACTAATTTATTTTTTTATTAACCTTTTAAAAAAAAGATTTTTCAGATTGTTTAAAGCCAGACACTGCCATTTATTATAATTCGTCTAAAACTTTTTCTCTATTTCTAATTGCTTGATATTTTCCTTTAATTAATTTAACAAGAGTCATCATTACAGCGTTTTTTTATCTCAAAACAAGAGAAAAACTTTTTGTTTTGGTATATTTTTATTACCACAAAAGAATTATTTTTTTTAGTTGACCATACTTCTTTGAGTATATCTAGATTATTAACAGATGCGGGAGGTAATTTGTAACTCCTCGGGAAAAGGAATTCTTTTTTACTCTAAAAGTTAAAGCATGAAGCATAACATTAAAGTGATAAATGCCTTTTGTAAAATAATATCCTTTATCTGTAAAGTCTTTGGAAACTTTTCCAGAGCACTTGTCTTAAAAAGTAATAATCGACGTCAAGTTCCACAAGCTTTGATCTAAAAAATAATCTTCCGGGAAGTTATCAGCAATCCTGCTATTTACTAATTCACTAAAAGTTTCTAACAAACGGTTCAAAATATTATAAAACGCAGAAAAAGAGCCGAGCTTTGAAAAGCAACAATACATATATTCGGGAGCGAATGGACAGGTATGCTTTATATTGGTGCGTTAATTCTCTTCTGATACAAATAAGTAAATTGTGATAATTTCTTTATCTGTTAAATCTTGCATGAAATTATTACTTCCTCGTTGACAGGTATGTTGTAATCTTTTCTAAATTGAACACAAATTGTTAAATAAATTTGTATTAATTTTACAGTTTTAGTATTAAAAATCTTGTTTTTAAAAATGCTTCAAACACGCCATAAATTTAATTATTAACAAACTTTAAAATAAATTATTATAACGATATTCCTTTCTTTTTTTAAATTAATTTTTGCTCTGCTATTCCTTAATTCGCATATTTAAATAATGACTTTAAATCTTTACACTTTATTTCTACAAATTTTTTTTTAACGATTATAAAATGTAGGGATTTCTGAGATATACAAATAGTAAAGTTTTATATCATAAATTTCGAAAAAAAAACAGGGTGAAAATTATTTACTTACCAGCACCACGATGTTGGACTAATTTTTTATTCTCTTGGTTATTCAAAAAATAAAAGTATTTTAAATCAAATATTATATGAATATGAGTATTGATAATTTAAAAAAAAACAGCTATAATTTAAAATAAAATTATTTAGTTTAGACAAATGATAAATCCAAACATAAAATTAGTTTTGATTGAAGACGATCTGGCGCTAGGAAATTCAATATCAGAATTATTAACACTAAGTGGGTTTGAGGTAAAGTGGTTCAAAGATGGCAATGAAGCACTAATTAATCTAAATATAAACTTACCGGATATTATTATCAGTGATTTGATGATGCCAATTATGAATGGTGAAGAATTATTTTTAAGAATTCGGCAAAATAAAAAATTTAGTACTATTCCATTCATCATAATTACTGCAAATATAGACGATGATGTTAAAATTAAACAGTTAAAGAATGGAGTAAACGATTTTATAATGAAACCATTTAAAGTAGTAGAATTAATTTATAAAATTAAAAATTTAATTTCACTTAAAAATAATTTTGAAAAAAAATTTAGACCTGATCCTTTCTCGAGAATCACGATAAAATTATCAAAAAAAGATTTTTTAACATCCCTGGATGAAGTTTTAGCAAAAAATATAAAATCAAAGGTTAATATTGATAACTTGTGTAGCGAACTTTTTATTAGTAAATCAACATTAGATAAAAGAATTCGCAAACTTACTTCTAAAAATGCAAGTCAATATATTAGAGAATTTAAATTGGACTATGCAGTAAATCTAATACATTTAGGAGAGCGAAATATTCAGTATTTAGTAGATGAAACTGGATTTAGTTCTTTTTCCTATTTTTCAACTAGCTTTAAATTATATCTAGATTTAAGCCCTAGAGATTTTATAAAATCCACCCAATTAAAATAAAATAATTGTAGTAAAAGTCTTTAAATTAAATAGAATAAATGAAAACGTTTATATTTATCCGATAAAAAACTTTTTAAGGTGTGCACTTATTTACTTATTATAATGTCTTGATATAAAACTTTTTGAGTATTCATCATTCTGTTTATAAGTAGGTCAAATATTTTTTCCTTGTAAATTGACCTATTAATTCGGTAATTAAACTCGTCTAAATACTTCTGAATATGTTCTTTATGAACCCCAGAAAAAGTACTTCTCAACTAAGATTTTACTTGATGAATTATAGTGTGTAATTCTTTTGAAGATTTTCCTTTGTCACTCTTAATCTGTTTTAAATCAAACTCTTTTTTTAATGGATTATAACCAGTCCATTTGTCTGTTTTTATTGTCGCAGATTTAGAAATATGTTTATCAAATATTTTACGTATTTCTTTACAGAAATAATCTTCAAGCTGGTCAAAATAAACCCTTTTAATTCCGCCAGTATCATTTGTTTCAACGGCGATTATCAACTTCTTTTTTTTTGAATCATGTTTTGACCCCTATAAAACAAGAGTACTATTATAGATTTCGATTTTTAATTACGCGGTTAATTTTATTATTATTATTATTATTATTATTATTATTATTAGAAATTTATCTGAGTTCCATTTCTCCATAGGAGTAATTCTACCTAAGAGTCCGTGAAGTCTTTCATTGTTGTAAAACGACACAAATCTTTTCAATATCTGTTGGATTTCTCCAAAAGTTCGATAATCGAACCTAGAAAATACTTCCTTCTTCAAGATGCCATGATAGGCTTCAATATGAGCATTTTCTTCAGGTGTTGCAACGTGGGTGAATTCTTGTTGCACACCTATTAAACCTAAATACTCACGGACACTTTTAGCTATAAATTGACTACCATTATCACTCCTAATAATTACATTTTCAGGGTAGTTATATTCGTCAAAGAGTGTCGAGAGTAAGTCTATAACATGATTTTGCTTTATATTGAAAGAAAAATAATCCTTTAAAATTCTTCGTGTATGAACATCAATTATAGATAGCAAATAAGCGTTTTTACCAACATTTGGCACCCATACCATTTTAATATCCATTTCTAAACATTACAATGGTCTAGAAGTATAAACCTTCCTAAATTTCACAAACTTACGTCCAGAACCACTTCTATTAATTCTATTCTCGAGTTTTAAAAGACCTTCTTCTTTCATAATTCGGTATAGTTTTTTATGATTTATTAGGTAGCCATCTCTATTTAGATATTTGGTCATCAACCGATAACCACAGTCTATAAATTCTTGTTTTAAAATATCTTTAATAGACTTTACAACAACTGATTGGCTAACTAAACCATTTTTTTGATGAATGGTCGCTGCCGTCGGATGATTCCCTTTCTTTCTAAAACTAGGTTGTCTATAATAGATACTGGTAACAATACCCACCATCTTTATGATTTTAGCCTTGCTACACTTATGCTTTTCATAAATATAGTTCACTAAATCTTTCTTGGATCGGATGTCCCAAACTTTTTTTTAAAAGTTCCCTTTGTATCTCTAATTCGATTTCTCTGTCACTTAGTAGCTTACGTAGAATACGATTTTCCTCTTTTAACTCTTTGCTCTTAGTGTCATAAGTCACTTTTAAGCCAGCCTCTCCTTTGTGCTCAAACTTCTTCTTCCAGCTATATAAACTTCCTGTAATTAGGCCATACGGCAGGCCTCTACTATACCAATATCTGCTGAAGCAGCTAGTATTTCTAGCTTCTGCGTTAAAGTCCATTTCTTGTATTTCATATCTCAAATATATAAGTTTGAAATTTAAAATAACACTCCGAACTATTAAGGGGCTAAACTAAATCATTGCTCCTTCCTTGTTTGAGATCTTCTTTGCCTCCAAAAACAAATTCATCGACAAAAATCTGACCAATCATTGGCTGTGAGGCACTACTTGCCATACTAATTCTAACTTTTTTAATGAAATTAGTTGCCGTAGTTCTGCTGATTTTTAATCGTTTTGCTATTTGTTTTGTAGAGAAACCTTTTGTGGTTGCACTCATCTCAAAAACAATTGTAAATGCTTTTCTCAAACCAAATCGAACTCTGTGAAAAATAGTATCTACAATCGGGCTTTCAATATGATGGCAAGCGTTACAATCCCTCGCAAAATTATTTTTACGAATAGTGAATTTTGTGTGATTACATTTCACACATTTAAAACCTGCTTTCCACTTTATTTCTGCCAAATATTCTAAACAATCTAAATCCGTTTTGAACTTATCAGTGAATTCTAAAATACTTTCTCCTGTAAATTTTTCCATTCTTTTACTGTACATAAAAATTATAAGTAATTATCAGAACACCTCAAAAAACTTTTAAAAGTTGCTCATCTTTATATTTAAAAGTCAACGACAACTTGACTTGTAATAGCTTATTTTTTCCCATTTCTTTGAGAATTTAATAATCGGGAAAAAAGTTTTGGAAGTCCGTACACTTCACATACAATTTTTAAATCATTGCCAAAAAAGACAAAGTTGTTTATCGACGGCTGTATTAATCTCCCATTCTTTTTCAGGGCTTTCCAAAAATTTGGTTAGATGTGTATAATTGACTAAAGTAATTCTGCAAAAACTAACTAAATTAAAAAAAGCGCATCTTCTTTTCAATCCTTTCTTAATCACTCCAATAAGAAGATTTACGATTACTTCAAAATAAATCTTAATTTTGATCGTATTCTCATTATCTGGTAAAAAATATTTCCGAGGGACGTTTTGCTAAATTTGCTTGAATAATAATTCTATTTGCCGCCGTATTTTATAAGGAGCCACAATAGTGTCACCTCTAAAATCAAATAAATTGGAGATGAATTTAAACGCTCTTTTATTTTCTTTATTTTAAAATTTTATCTATTCAACTTTCAGCTTTGATATTACCTTAGCTTCCTGAACATCAACTTCGATACTTTCATCTGACAAAACTCGGCTTTGAATTTCTTCTAAAATGACTCTTTGATCAATTATGTTATATTTTGCATTGTCTTTTAATAAGGTTACAAAACCTGTTTTTTTTTTTAAAGTGCTTAAAAGCATTGTAATCATTATACCCCTTGTCGAATACATAAAAAGTGTTTTTATCGCACTTTAGCTTTTTTAAAAAATCATGATTATGTGTTGTTCCGGAGCTAAACTAAATTAGAAACTTTTTCATCTCAATTAATAACCCTGCGTACCTTTATTCCTCCCTTATTTTTTTCCATTATGAAACTTTTTACCAACGCAACATAAAATATCTTGAAATAAACTAATTGCAGTATTATCCAATATTTTAACAGACCTTCCAAAGGCATCACGAACTCGGCTGTTCGACAAAACATAATTATTTTTTTTAGCAACCCATTGTAAATATCTTCGAAAAATTCAACTTTTCTAATTTTGTTTCCATCGGCTAAAGTGCTTTTTTTCAGGAAGGTGCTTTAGTCTTAAAGTTTCTTTTTTTTTACATAATCCCAGCATTTCACCAGCTACTTATCTCAAAGAATTACACTTAACCAAACTACAAAAAATGATGGTCCACAAATGCTCTTGACATCTGAAATGTTTTACATACCTATCCGAATAATGCTTTTTCATTACCTTTTAGGCATCGAATCATCTATTAAAGAAATCAACTGTCCGAAAACTAATTCAATCGAAAAATATCTATTTTTCTTCATCGTTTTTTAATTTTGCAAAACTAAATTATGATTTTTACAAAGAAGCCATTATTTTTTCTTTTTTTTTATCGAACAATAGTGTAAAAAATTATCTCTAGCAAAACATTTTCAACTAACTCAATAATTTTACTTCCCTACAAATATTTTAGAAAATACTTCGGCGGAAATACTTTTTTTTATTAAAGAAAAACAGAACTTGATTTACACTTTAAATCAGTTATTTTCTAAAATATAAATTATTAGTCTTCTTTTTTAAACTATAAATTAAAAAAGCGAAATGAAGAACAATTATATGTAATTTTATTATAATATTTTGAATTAAGCTTATCAATCAGCTTACTTATTGTTGGGGAAATAAAAATTGAAAATACCACTTTTTGTTAAAGTAAGCTGTTTTGGTAAGAATTTAGGATTTATTTAAAAATGAGTTTATGAATAAACATATTTATAATGAAAACAGAGTTGAAAAAATCTTCGAAGAGAATCCTTTACTTCAGATTTTAAAACACAAAATTATTATTAAAAAAAATGAAGAAAGTCTCCAATTTAATTTAAATCAAATTCGTAATTTAAGGGTATTAAAAAAAAGAAACTTAATCCCTAATTTCACTGTATTAACTTTGTCCGGTATTTTACTTATAGTTACGTTAAAAACTAAAAATCACCAAATTGCTAGTGAGTACATTCGAATTTTGTTAGTTTTCATTTTATTTATTTTTTCTTATATTTTGAAAAGCTACAAGTACAGCCTTTTGTTAAACACTAATTCTTTTGGTTTTTATGAAATAACACTTTCAAAAAAAAATATCAAGTATGCAAAAAAATTTCTAAATGACTTTAAACAAAATAAAATAGCACAAGGCGACAGAGAAAAACAGGAAGATTTTATAATGAAAAAGTGTTATTAAGATAGTAGCATAAAAACTTTGTGAAATTAATATTTTATTTTAAAAGGGAAAATCTTAATTAAATATTTAGCCATCACCCGCTTCTTTTACATAACAAAGAAGTTTCGATTAACTGCTTTAATTCTTTAAAAACAAAAGGTTTTTTAAAATATCCCATTACTCCCAAAGCAAAGCCTTTTTTTTGATCTTTTTGTTTAATTCTCGCGGTGACAAAAATTACTGGGATATTTGAATATTCAGAAATTTTATGCTCTTTCATAAAACCATATCCATCAAGGACAGGCATCATAACATCGCAAATAATGAGATCGGGCTTATATTGTCTAACTTTATTTAATCCGTCTTTCCCATCTTGGGCTTCAAAAACTTCATAACCGACGAAGGAAAGTAATTCTACGATAGTTTCCCTTAACTTTAATTCATCGTCTATAATCAATATTTTAGCCATCGTTACCTTTACTTTTTTAATGGAAATGTCAATGTTACTTTTTTTACTTTTCCAATATGGCTTCCTAATTTAACAGCATCTTAATTTTTTTTAGTAAAAGTCTTAACAATCTGTAATCTCAGACCAATGCCTTAAATTCATCGGTACTCCCTGCTCAAAAAAAATATTAAATAATTTCATTTACTTGTTTTCTACGATAATAATATCAACATCGATTACTTCAACACTAATTGAACTATCACTACTTAAAATATTTATAACAACATATCCAAATTCTTTTGAAAATTTAAGAGAATTATTTAATAAATGAAATAACGAGTATTTCATTAAGTTCGTACTTGCAAATATATAAAATGTATTCCGTTTTAATGATGTTTGCACCTTTTTTTATAGTTTTTGACACTAAAACAATTATTAATCAAGTAAAAACATATTTTCTGCAAAGCAAATTTAATTGGATTAAAAATTGTTTTATCAAAGCCATCTTTAAAAATAGTTAATACAAAATTCACTAATTCAGTTATTCTATCAATTTCTTTAATTATGGTATTTACTCGTTTGTCTACTTGAGAGGAATTTTTAAATTCATATTCTTCGAAATCTATAGCTATGAATTCTGCACTTATCCTGATAATCATCATTGAAGTTCTGAATTCATAAAAAATCGTGGAAACCAAATTTGTAAGTAATTCGTTTAAATCACATTCTTAAATTAATGTATTCTCAATAATTTTCTCTGCTTTTTTTCATCGTGATATATCCCTTACATTTAGCTGAACACCTACTAGTACACCACTGTTTTTACTAAAATTGCTTTACTCTCAAACCAAAAATATTTACCTTTCACATTTCTGAACGTCTAACTTTATAAATACACTTTCCACTTCAGAAATTAAAGACAACATGCTCTCTTCCGTATTTTCAAAGTAACTTGGAAGTAGTAATCTTTAGGTCATTTACCGATTAAATCCTGAAAACAAACCAAATTAGCTTCAGCAGTATAAAGCAGATTCAATGCGACTGTTAATGATCCGCTGGGATTAAAATTTGGTTTTCAAGATAATGGTTTTTGATTCTCTTACATTCCTATAATTATTGATAAAAAACCAAACATCAATACTCTTTATAATTGGAGTTTAATACCATCATGCTGAAAGGATGAGGAAGTTCAGAAATACACCGTGAAGACCAAAATAAAAACCATAAACGAAAAATCTTAATCTAAAGATTCAGGTGATAAAAGATGCTTGGTTATTGCTAATAGCTATTACGAATGGTGATAATTGGATCTAAAACGGAAAGTAAAATAAATTGACGAATTGTGATTAACGAACGATGAAATGCTTGCTTTTATCTCGTTATATTGGCACTGGGTGGTCAAAGAAACCGGAGAAATAAAAAATACCTAAACCATTTTTACCATAGAAGCTAATCCACTTTTGGCTAAAATCCACAGTCATAAAAAAAGAATGCCGGTTATTTTAAAACGAAAAGAGGAAGCCAAATGGTTAAATTATAAACCAATATAAAACTTTGCATTTCCCTACTCTGTAGTTTTAATGCTTGAAAAACTACAAATAGTAATATTCAAAAACTATGGTCATTTCTACTTTGGTACACATTAAAAATCATTATGAACAAAAAATCAAATCCCTCTATTTTAAAAACATTTTTTTTAAGTATTTTTATTTTATTAACTACTATAACAAATGCTGTAGCGCAAAATAAAACTGCTGAATTAGATAAATTAATGAATCAAGCTCACGCAAATGGTGTATTTAATGGAAGTATTTTAGTTGCTGAAAACGGGAAAGTTATTTATCGTAAAGGTTTTGGTTATGCAAATAAAGAAACAAAACAGTTATTAAAACCAGAATTTTGTTTTGATTTAGCATCCGTTTCAAAGCAATTTACTGCTATGGGAATTATGATTTTAAAAGAAAGAAATAAACTTTCTTACGATGATAAAATCACCAAGTATTTCCCTGAATTCCCTGCTTTTGGGAAGGATATTACAATTCGTAATTTACTCAATAATACTTCAGGAATGCCTTTATATCAGCCATTCGCTAATAAAGATAACTTGACAAATGCTGAAATTTTAAAAATAATTGAGGAAAGAGAAGCCTTAGACGCCAATATCGGCGAGCGATATGTCTACAATAATGCTGGTTACGTGATGTTGGGTTTAATTATAGAAAAAGTTTCGAATATGTCCTTAGCGGAATTTTTGAAAGAAAATATTTTTAAACCATTAAAAATGAAAAATAGTTTGATTAGTGATGCCCCAAAAATCGATCTAAAAAATAGGGCTCTGGGATATTCTGTGATTGGTGAGCTCGATGATTATACAGTTTCACATACTGGTTCAACTAGTTTGTTTTCAAACGTTGACGATTTATTTTTGTGGGATCAAGCTTTATATACTGAAAAGTTAGTTTCAAAGAAAACAATTTAGGAAGCATTGTCCCCTGCAGTTTTAAATAATGGTTCTTTGTCTAATTACGGATTTGGATGGTTTCTCACTCCAGAAAAAAAATCAGTTAACCATTCAGGAAGTGATTTTGGTTATCGTACATTTATCATGAGAGATTTAGATAAAAAAAACTCTTATATATGGCTTACGAATGCTGGAAATGCTATTTCTAAAGATATGATAAATGTTGCTATTGAGAATATATTGGCCTCTAAGCCTTATGAAATACCTAAGATTACTGCTTTTTCAGAATTTCAAAAAGCGTTAGAAATAAACTCTGTGGATGATGCTATTACCAAAACAGCAAAATCTATACAATCTAATCCAAATCTATTTATGATAGACGATGCCGCTATTAATGAATTGGGTTACAAATATCTTACCGACAAAAAATTAGCAGGTGCTTTCTCCATTTTCAAATTTAATGTAGCACTAAATCCAAACTCTTCAAATGTTTATGATAGTTTAGGCGAAATTTATCTATTGCAAAAAGATACGGTTAACGCTATTGAAAATTATAAAAAATCAGTGGCTTTGAATCCAGATAATGCAAAAGCAATTAAGGTTTTAAAAAAATTAGGTATTGAGACAACTGACATGATTACTGAAGTAAAAATTGCGCCAAAAGTTCTTAAAACCTATTTGGGAAAATATCAGTTAAATGAAAATTGTTTTTTTACCGTAACCGAAGACAAAGGGCAGTTGTATATACAAGGAACGGGCGAAAAAATTACAACTGTATATCCAATGGCGCAAAATAGATTTTATAGCAAGATAATTACAGCTCAGTTTACTTTTAATAGTGATAAAAATGGGCATATTGATAGTTTGACATTGAATATGGGAAAAGACATGAATGCTAAAAAGTTGAACTAAAATTAAGAGTTTATAAAAAACGAACGCACAACACAAGCTTCGCAATAGTGCGGAATTAGGCTGTACTTAAAGATTTTTTTGTACGTGGAAAAACAGTGATTTTCCGCAGTATGAAGTTTACTTACCCCGCCCATCGCGTATTAGCGAAACATTGCGGAAAATGACGCTTTTTTTTCATAGGCGCGCACTTCTCCCAACTTCGCTTTAAACGCAACTTGGAAGCAGAGCCTAGCGCGCCTATTGTGTGCTAATTAAAACCAAAATTTTCGCAAAGAATAAACCAAAAAAATCTAAATTAAGCAATGAAAAAAATAGTTTTAATATTTACTTTTTTAATTTTTAGTTGTTCAACAACCAAATTAAGTAAAACTGAATCTCAATATCTGAAAGCAGAATTTACAGAAATGCATCAAATTGACCAAATTGCAGCTGCTGCAAAACCAAATGGTGAATTCATAAATTATCCAAATGAAAACTGGGGCAAATTTAAAGACAGTGTTTTTACAAAAAATAAAAACAGAACCGAAAGTTTATTCAAAAAATACGGATACTTAGGGATTAATGAATTGGGCGAAAGTGGAAGCAATGATTTTTGGCTAATTGTTCAACATTGTGACAAATTTCCTGAATTTCAAAAAAGTGTGTTGAAATCTATGAAAAAAGAAGTAAAAAAAGGAAATGCAAATCAAGATAATTATGCATATCTATGTGATAGAGTAAATTCAAATGGTGGAATAAAACAATATTTCGGCACTCAAGTTGACTATAGACTAAACGGACAAGCAAAACCAAAAAATGGATTAATTGACAGTTCAAATGTTGATAAACGAAGAAACGAATACGGTTTAAAACCGTTAAAAGATTATTTAAATCAAATGACTGAATTGCATTTTGAAATGAATAAAGAATACTTTTCTAAAAAAGGAATCACAAAACCGAATTTATACAATTAAACCCGTTCGCGCATTCTATGATAAAAAACAAGTGATATTTTAAAAATTAGCAGGCAAATTTATATGTATTTATGTATGGGGTTTGCCTGTTAATTACTGAAAAGACCCATGCAATAATTTTGCATTTTACATTGTTTAAAACCAGCATAGCATTCTTACCCTCTGCTTTTTTTCTTTCATAATATTCTTTAAGTTGTGGATCGTGTTTCACTGCCACTAAAGCACACATTTGTAATATTGATTTCATCTTTTTATCTACCATATGATTTACTTTGGTTCTGCCTTTAATACTCGAACCCGAACTATATTCAAAACGGGCAATTCCAGCATAACAAGCAAATTTTCAAGCATTATCAAAAGCCGTAAATGCTCTTGTAGCAATCAGCATACAGATTGCTGTTTTGTCTCCAACACCAAGAACACTTTTTATTAACTAAAATTGTTTTTTTAATTCAATTTCAGTTGAAACTATTACTTTCATTTCTTTTTCAATCGCTTTTAATGTCGTTTTTAGAAACTTTACAGTTTTATCATTTATTGCTGAAATTGATTTGTAAACTTGTTTTGGCATAAAATCAATATTCTCTTTTGTAGCTTCAAAAATCTTAAAGGATTTCATCACTTTTTCTCGTTCAGTATAAAGTAATTTTAGTTGTTGAATTGCGGTTTCGGGTAATGCTGAAAGTTTAAGTTTGTCAATATTTCGAATAATATACAAAGCAATATCCTTTGCGTCTGCTTTATCATTTTTACCTCTTGAAATACCTTTAGAACGCTTAATTTCTATGGCAGGAACAATCCAGTAATCCAGTTTTTCATCAGACAAATGACTACTCAAAGGAAATGTGTAAACACCTGTGTTTTCACAACAAAACTAAACAGTAGTCAAATCAATTTTCTGTTTTATTAAGTTTTTTAAAATTTCCTTTATTCCTTTTAAATTGTTCTCTACAATGAAATGATTAGATACATTGGGAGACTGTTTTTCTAAAATAACTACATCCAATTTTAATTTTGCAATGTCAACACCTACGTAAAATAAATAGTTTTTCATAACTTTGAATTTAGGATAAACAAAAATGTTGAACTTCTTTAAAGCTTTTATTAGACCTCGATGTCTATCATTCTATTTGAAGCAATTCAACGGGATTCAAGGAGAAGACAGAGGACTAATGCGCTATATAAGTCATACTTAGCGGAATTGATAGTTCACCTCTGTTTTCCTTTGAATAAATTTAGTGTTTTTTATATAATACAAAGTAAAGGCGGATTTGCATTCCGTGCCCATTCCTATTATCAAATGAAGAATTACTCCAAAACCTTGGATCGCGATTGGAAAATGAAATGCTGCACAAAAATAAACTCCATTAAATAAAAAACAGCATTCAGTCTGACCAAAATTCAAACAATAATAAAATACAGTCTAATCAGGAAAAACTTTCCCCCTTCATCACCACAAAAATCAAAAAAATCATCTCTATCCAATTGTAACGGTCTAATAAATGAGAGGTACATTTGAATGTAGACCCTATAAACACCAAACTAAGGCTTATAACATAAACCATCATAAGACAAAATAAAAGGTTGATTAATGCTTAGCAATCAATTTTCATTTTTACATCCTCAACAATTAGTATTATCACAATAAAAACAAAAGCCCAATCAAAAAGGGTTTTGGGCTTATTATATAAGAAACGGTTCCTGTAGCTTATCACCAGCATGTTCAAACGGCTGATCTCCTAATCCAATTCCACTAAAGCAAAAAACGATCATCGAAAATCTAATAACATAATACAAAAACCTAAAACCCAAAAAATAACATTCTCTTAAATGAATTGTTTTCTTTTTTTTCTATCCTTGTAACCTTTGAAAAACATTAAATACAACTAATTTAAAATCTACAATGAGTCGAATAATCGTACATATATTCCTTTATCTATTGCTTTTTACTACAGTTTCAAAAGGGCAGTCTCCACCTGAGGAATTAAAAATTGCTTTTCTGGCAGATGTTCATTTTCAGGATATATATGGAACCTTACAAGACAGCGAATATAAAGGAATTACCAATCCTAAGAACGGAAAGCATACTTTATTAAGAACGATGGAATCGCAGTTACATTCGACTCGGATTTTTAATGAAAACTATTTTGCGTTTCTCGCAGCCCTAGATGATATTGTACAACGAGGAATAAAAATCGTGGCGCTTCCGGGTGATTATAGTGATGACGGACAACCGCTTCACATTCGGGGTTTAAGGCAGATCCTTACTGATTATACTAAAAAATATGAGATCCAATTCTTTATCACTACAGGCAATCATGATCCTGCCGGACCTTTTGCTCAGGAATCTGGAAAAAATGATTTTTTGGGCAATGAAGGAAAACGCCAGCCTATTTTTAGTAAAAAAGGATTATATAAACCCAACAGCAATGATGAAAATACGGTAGTAGTAACCGAAGATATTGCCAAAATGGGATATCTCGGTATTACAACTGAACTGAAAGATTTTGGTTTTTCCCCAAAAGAAAGCCATTTATTCTGGACCACTCCTTTCTGCAATTATTCATTAGACAATTATACTTATACAAAAGCAACAGAAGCGGCTTCTTTGACTAACAGAACCTATTCCGTAGCACCCGGATATTCAGTGCCTGATGTGAGCTATGTCGTAGAACCCGTTCCGGGACTTTGGTTACTGGCTATTGATGGGAATGTTTATATTCCAAAAAAAGGGAGTGCTGAAAACTCAAAGGACTCCAAAGAGTATTCTGATGCAGGTTTAGGCTACAATAAGGTGCTTTCCCATAAAAAACACCTGATAAAATGGATTGAAAAAATAAGCGTAGAGGCTAAAAAAAGAGAGAAAACCCTAATCGCATTTAGCCACTTTCCAATGGTAGAATTTAATGATGATGCTTCCACTGAAATTGAAGAATTAATGGGCAAAGGAAAATGGCAATTAGACCGTGTTCCGAAGGAAGAAGTCGCAGAAACCTTTGCTGATGCCGGATTGCGAATCCATTTTGGCGGACACATGCACATCAACGACACAGGTGTTCGAAAAACTAAAAAAGGAAATACGCTGGTAAACATTCAAACCCCTTCTTTGGCAGCCTACATTCCTGCCTACGAACTGCTCACTGTCAAAGAAAATGAGATCATGGAAATTGAAACGATACCAATCACTGAAGTGCCCAGATTCAATGAACTTTTTGATCTTTATAAAATGGAATATGATTTTTTGAAAAGTAAGAACACAGCAGGCATTTGGAATACCGCAATTTTAGAAACAAAAAACTACCATGATTTTACCGATTTTCATTTGAAAGAATTGGTCAGGTTGCGTTTTTTACCAGACGATTGGCCGGAAGAATTTAAAAATTTTATTTTAGAAGTTTCCGCTGAAGACTTGCTCCTACTCGCCAATATAGAATCTACAGCAGATTATAATACCATTATAAACCACAAACGCAATTTTGAAAAAGAATGGAAAAAAGCAGAAAACAAAGTAAAGCAACAATTAAAAAAGAATCAGTTCAATCAAAGTGATTTTAATTGGTCTGGTTTGGAGCTGATCACCGACTTTTATCGCATTCGAAGTGCTGATGAATTGGCTATAGCCGAAATTGGAAAAGAAAGAATAAAACAATATCAATTTATTATCGCTTCGTATCTTGACCATCAAAAGGGAAGAAAATTAAATCCTGAAAATCAAACAGCAAGAAATACAATTCTTTTTCTGACCATTCTGAATAAGTTCTTAAACGGAGCTCCTGCAGATCATTTTTTTGTTGATTTGAAATCAGGTGTTATTCAAAAATAAAAAAAGAGATACCTTTTATTGATATCTCTTTTTCTCTTTAGATTTAATTTTATGAGAATACAATCAAATTATTTAAGCTCCAATACTTCTTTGATTTTATGAAAAACTTCATTGTTTTCATATACACCAGAAAAAATATCCGATTGCGGTCCATAGCTAAATATCGGCACCATAATTCCAGTATGATCATCAGTTGTAAAATCACCTTCAATCATTTTGTCTTTTATATTTCCTTGCGGTAGTGTAAACCCCGATGTCTCATGATCTGCGGTGACAATAACCAAAGTGTTGCCGGTTTGATCCGCAAATTTTATAGCCTCGGTTATCGCTTTGTCAAAATCAATTCCTTCCGAAACAATTCCGGGTACATTATTCGCATGACCGTAGGAATCAATCTGAGCGCCTTCAACCATAAGAAAGAACGGTTTATTTTTGGCATTCAAAAATTCCAATCCGTTTTTTGTGGCTTCTGCCAATAAATTTCCACGTCCTTTTAAAACACTGGGAACCGTATTTTCAGAGAAAAAAAGACCAACTTGATTCTTGTTACTATTGGCAACATCTGCAATGGAATTTAAAATTGAAAAATTAGTTTTAGAAAAACCAGCAGCGAAATTTCGGCTTCCGCCACCCATAAAAAGTGAAATCTTACTATTTATAAGGTCATTTGCGATGGCTGCTGTCATATCGCGCTCTTTTTGATGCGCATAAAAAGACGCAGGGGTCGCTCCTGTAATATGATCCGTGGTGATTAAACCCGTACTAAATCCCTTTTTAGTAAGAACTTCCATAATATTTTCAGTAGGAATCCCTAAGGAATCCACTCCAATTGCCCGATTGAAGGTTTTTTTACCAATAGCTAATGCGGTGCCTGCTGCAGCTGAATCGGTGGTAAAATCATCAGAAGATTGCGTTTTTATAAACCCTATCGATTTTAATTGCGTCAGTGTCAATTGGCCACCATTAGCCAAAACAGCACTAGAAATCTGAGCAAGTCCATTCCCGTCGCCTATAAGCAGAATAACATTTTGTATAGGACTGTTTTTCTTGTCAGACAAATAAGTAGGTGTGTAAACCGACGAATCAATCGTATTGTAAAAAACTCTGCTGTCTAAGGAATTCAAATAGCGTGAACTCTCGTAAGGCATGTCGGTATTTATAAAATCGACTCCGAGATCCTTGAACGTTTTCCATGCGGTCTTAGAATCTGGACAACCCCAAAAACGGAATGGTTTTCCATAACTATGCGCCTTATTGATCGCTTCGGATACCTTTTTGTAATCTTCGGCAGTGAGCCTTCCTTTTCCGTTCCAAGATGAAAATTCACTAAAACTTTTGCTAATTAGCGCTACTTTATCCCATTGTTCTTTTTCAGGAATACTAACTAAACTTTGATAATCAAATTGAATATAATTCGGATAATGTGTATATCTTTTTGCTTCTGGTCGGTTTCCCGATATCACAATGGAGAAATTTTTATTGTTTATTATATTAGGGTAATTTTCTAAAACAGCAATCAGTTTTTTTAACGTTGCAACAGACTCGGTTTTAATATCAATCAGTAATTGTATGGGTTGCTGATTGCCCATTTTTAGTGTCATTACTTGTTGCAAAGGATCTAAATACAGCTTTTCAAGGGTACGTTCTTTTTTGATATCGGTCTCGGTATGGCTTACATACAAGTTGTTATCCTTCAAAAAAACATCCGCTTCAATAGAATTTAAACCATTGGCGTAAGCGCTCCAAAACGGAATATTTTGCTCATAATCATTATGAGAATGTATTTTATATTTTTGAATCTCTTGTGCCTGAATGAACTGCAAAGAAAACAGCAAGGCCAGAACTGAAATTTTAATTGATTGCGACATAGTATAAATTTTGGTTAATAAACGTATTTAATTATGTAGACCTTTCGGCTGCTATTACAGTTCACCGAAAGGTCTTTAATAAAATTATATTTGATGACGTGAATTCAGTAGCTCAGTTTAATTTTCTCCTGTAAAACCATGCTAAAACCACTTTTTTGATCCAATTAATAGCCCGCGTTTTGAACTAAATATCCAGGCTTGTCTGAAGCTCCATCAATAGCAGATTGTGGAATTGGAAAAAGACGTTTCTGAACATTACCATCCGTTTTTTCGGTCCAGGTTCCTTCATATTTTCCAAAACGAATCATATCTGTACGTCTGAGCATTTCCCAGTAAAATTCAAATCCACGTTCTCTGTACAAAAGATCGAGTGTCATAGCTGTCAAGGCTGGCGGAACAATTCGGGCTGTTCTTGAAACTCTTACCAAGTTCACATCGGCAAGTGCACCAGCTGCATCATTTGATTTATGAAGTTTTGCTTCGGCACGCATCATATACACATCGGCCAATCGAAGAATGACAATATCGGCATCACCTCTATTTCTCCCATTATCTGATTTTTTGCTAAACTCATATTTCAATACTCTGTATCCACTACTGTAACCACTCCCTTCTGCGGTAAAATCTATTTTCTCCGTATGGATGACTAGTTTTGTTTTATCTGCTCTGGTTATATTTCTCAGTTTGCCAATTTTATATCCAATTCCGTCAGCACAACGAGCAAAGGGTTGGCCATTAGCCGTAGTAAGTAATCCATATTGCTGGCCTCTGATGATCCCGCGATCAATTTCAAAATTAGCTGCCGTAACACACGAATCCGCAGGTATTATAAGATTCTTTTTAGAAAACCTAGGATCCATTGTTGCGGGATCCTTAGAGCCATAAGCAGCGACCCAAGTCTGATAAAAATCAGATGTAATGGCTGGACCGTCAGTTCCATTTGCTTTTACAAATGCGGGAAGCGGAAACCGGTCTCCTGATAAGGAAAAATAAGCCAGTCGGTTATGACCATTCAATTCTGCTCGTTGATCAACAGCAAAAATTAACTCCTTATTGGTATGGTTTTCATCATCAAATATTTCAAAATATTCGGAGGAAAGATTGTATTGACCCGATTCAATAATTTTAGAAGTATACAAAATGACCTTATCCATGTCCTCTGATTTGAAATCAAAAGTACTTGCATATGGATTCCGATACACTGCAGCATTTAAGTGCAAACGAGATAGAAGTCCCCATACAGCACCTTGAGTAATACGACCGGGTCCTGAAGTTTTAGAAACCTCATTTTCAATAGACAAAAATTCGTTTTTGATATAATCTACCGCTTCAGAACCACGTAAAACAGTAGAAATTTCAGCAGGGTTTTCTTTTACAAAAATTAATCCAAAAAGATCTAAACTCAACATAGAGTAATACGCTCGTAGCCCTTTGGCCTCAGCCAAATAAAGTTTAGCCGCAGGATTGCTTGATGCCAAAGGACTTAGTGCATTGATTGCTGTCACGGATCTCGAAATACCTTGAGTGATGGATCCCCAAGTATCTTTTATTCGAATGTGGGAGCTACTGTAAGTATGACGATGCATATCAATAAAAATCCCATTATCACCCCAATCAGTTCCTCCTCGATATGGCAAAATAGCTTCATCCGTTGATATTTCCTGAAGTGTAAAATAACTGGTGTGTAAAAATAATCCCGGCAAAACGGCATAAGCTGGTGCAATACTTCCATCGGCAACCGCACCTGATGTGGCACCGCCAGTTAGGGACTCGTCTAAAACTTCTTCCTCAAGTGTTGTACAACCAAATTGCAATAAAGTGGTAAAAACGGTCAGTAATAGTATAATTTTATTTTTCATGTGAATTGTATTTAATTAAAAGGAAACATTAAATCCGAAAAGGAATGTTCTTGCTTTAGGATAACTCAAATAATCGATACCGTAAGAAGTAACTCCAGCTACAGATCGATCTGAGTTGACCTCTGGATCATAACCGTCATAATCCGTAATGACAAATAAATTTTGACCGGTTACTGAAAATTGCATGGAACTAATCCAATCTCCAACGCCAATCGACTCTGGTTTTAAAGTATAACCAAGAGATACATTGTTCAAGCGAAGAAAGTCACCATTTTTTAAGTATCGTGTTGAAATCGAAGCCGGGTTAGTGATCGACTCCGAAGGAAATTCTCCCGCTGGAGCAGTTGTGTTTAATGACTTGGCTAAACGGGCTTTATAGAAATTGGAATTGGCTGTATTGTCATAGATTTTATTTCCGGCAACACCATTAAAATTAAAGTTTAAATCAAATGCTTTGTACGCTAGATTACCATAAAAACTGAATAATTTGTCTGGCAATGCACTTCCGGCTACAACACGATCCGCATCGGTATCCAAACCATCATTATTGGCATCTCTAAACTGGCTCATTCCTTGATCATTGATTCCAATAAATTCTTTCATAAAAAAAGTACCAATCGGTTGACCGTTTACATAACCGTTAATCGTAGCCGATGAAAGCCCTGATCCTGAGGCACTTCCTGTAGTGAGCACCGTAAATGGCGAATTTTCAATTTTATTATCAATAAAAGACACGTTACCTCCAAATCCAAATGAAATTCCTTCCTCACTTTTGTACTGATACGCTAGTGCGAATTCCAGACCGCGATTGGTAATAGTCATGTCTTTTACATTTGTCCAATACGTCGAAGCGGGCTGAATAGGATCAGATGGTACTACTTCAAGCAAAATATTATCAGAAACCTTATTAAAATAATCTACAGTTCCGGATAAAGCCCCTTTAAAGAATCCAAAATCCAAACCAATGTTAGTTTGTGTAGAGACTTCCCATTGAATGTCCGGATTCGCAAAACGAGCAAAAGTAGTTCCTCCAGGATAAGTGCCCGTTGAATAAAGTGGATAACTTGTACTCCCACTCACTGAGGTTGTCGAGGAAGCTTGAGTAATTTTAGATGGAATTTCTTGATTTCCTGTTCGACCCCAACCAGCTCTTATCTTAAGATTGCTAAACGGACTTTTTTGCATAAACTCCTCTTCAGAAATCTTCCATCCTGCAGAAAAAGAAGGGAAATTTCCGTATTTATTGTTATTTCCAAATTTTGAAGAACCATCTCTACGAAAAGTCGCAGTTAATAAATACCGGTTTTTAAAACTATATCCCAGTCTTCCAAAAAACGATTGTAATTCATTTTTAACCGCTGATCCCGAAGGCATATTATCTATTAAATCCAATTCTTGGCCCAAACCTGGATTGTATTTTGGATCGATACCATTATCTTTAAATCGGTCAATACTCCAATGACGGTATTGTACAAATGTTTTTTGGAAGGAATGCCCCGCCAAAAGCGAAAAATTATTCTCCCCTAAATCAAAATTATAGGTAATGTAATTCTCAATCAAAGTGTTTTTATTATTGCTATAAAAAGAATCAAGACGACCATCCTCTTGAGGCAAAGTACTTGGTCTATTTTGAATATCGCGATCAGAACTGGAGTTATCAACACCAAAATTAAGTTTATAGTCCAATCCATTAATGATTTCAAATGAAGGAGAAATATTAGCTATAATACGATTCGTTTGAGTCAAATCTTCATACAATTTAAGACGTATCAAAGGATTGAAAACATCAGTAAATATAGAAGGAGCTCCATTTTCATCATAAGCGGGATAAGTCGGATTGAGACTTAATGCAGTACCTATAAGACTTTCAATGGCTGGCCGCTCACTAATGGTATTAGTAGCATTCAGGTTCAAATCAATCTTGAGTCTATTATTAAGTAATTTTTGAGTAATATTAATTCTGCCAGAAAGCCGCTTTAATTCACTATTTTTTATAATTCCTTGCTGATCCTGACTTCCTATAGAGGCAAAATAAGTCATATTATCCGCACCTCCACTTAAGGATACGTTGTGATTTTGCGTAAAAGCGGCTCTCGTAATTTCTTTTTGCCAATTTGTCGATCCACCTAAATCCGTGAGCTCTCCGCCAATTTCAACAACTCTTGATCGAAAAGCGTCAGCACTACAAACCGGGATTTCTTTGGCCATACTTGAAGTCCCCAAACTAGTGGAATACGTTACTTTAGACACCCCTTTTTTTCCTCTTTTGGTAGTAATCAAAATAACCCCATTAGCACCTCTTGCTCCATAAATAGCGGTCGCAGAAGCATCTTTCAATACATCAATTGACTCTATATCATCCGAATTTATAAAACTAAGCGGATTGGTAGCTCCTCCTGTACCGGAATTATCAAGAGCAAAGCCATCGACAACAAATAAAGGTGTGCTTCCAGAACGAACACCACCTTGACCACGTATGCTTATGGCTTGATTACTTCCTGGTTCTCCGCTTGCTGATGTGATATTGACCCCTGAAACCTTACCTTGAATCAATTGTTCTGGAGAAGTAACTATACCACGATTAAACTGATCACTTTTTACAGAAGTAACTGCACCTGTAACATCGCTCTTTCGTTTAGAACCATATCCAACTACAACCAAATCAGCTAATTGCATAGCGCTTGATTGCAACTTTATATTTAATTTATTATAGTTTTTAAGGATTACTGATTGTGTTTCAAATCCTATATAAGAAAACACTAAAACATCGCCAACGGATGCCTTAAAACTAAAACGACCATCTAAATCGGTTACTATTCCTTGTTTATTTCCCTTTACTAAAATATTAACACCTGGTATTGGAGAATTTGCATCATCTAATACTACTCCTGTCACTTCTGTTTGTGCCCAAGAGGCCACAGAAAACACCATTAAAAAAAATAGCATCAAAAATTTAATTTTTTTCATTATTCATCAATTTATTTATAATGGGCAAATGAAGTCGTTAATTGCCAAACAAATGTTAATTACGAAACAAGAAAAAGTAAAATTTAAAAAACAAAAAGTGAATATTAGTTAAAAAAACACAAATGCAAACAGCGTAAAATCCGAACGAAATGACTCTTTAAATTTACAATATTACTATTTTTTTTTTATCTTTCATTAATTTACTAAACTATATTGCAAAGCTGTTTCATACCAAAAAGAGTGATGATTTTTTATTTTAAAAAACACAAAAACAATGAATTAGATATTTTTTTTAGAAAATTAGAAGCAAATTTAACTCTTTAAAGAGATTACCGCAGTTAGGAATGATTACTAATTTTTATTCAAAAAAATACTTTCAGATTAAAAATTTTGAAAAATTTGCCTTAAAAAAGAAATTAAAATAATAAACTAAACAGATAATAAAAATTTAACCTTTGTATAATATCATTTTTACCATTTTAAAAAAAAAACTATCTCATTTATTTTAAAGCAAAAGTGACATTCCTAAGATACTCTGTACCAAAACATATGAACTTTTCTAATATCCTTTCTGATTCGGATAATAGAAAATGATTAAAAACAATAGGTCGGCTTTTTTATATCAAGTTAAATTAAGATATTCGTAATAAATACAAACAAGTTATGAATGACTATTTAATAGGTATTGGGAAACGAATTAAAGATATTCGAAAAGCCAATAAAAAAACCATCAGCACTGTCGCTAGCGCTGCTGAGGTAAGTAACGGCCTGATTTCCAGAATTGAAAATGGAAGAACTATTCCCTCTTTACCGGTATTATTGAATATAATTAATGCGTTAGAAATAAACGTTTCCGATTTTTTTGAAGGTATGCCTAAACCTTCAGAACTTAGTTATATTGTATCTAGATCCGAAGAAAATCCGATTATCGAAAAGGAAGATGAGGCCAAAGGCTTTACCTATAAATATATTTTTGGCAAACAACTTTCCTCAATTGGATTTGAAGCTGTTTTACTTGAAGTGCAACCTAATTCTCAAAGAGACAAGGTAGAAACGGATGCTTATGAATTCAAATACATGATTTCTGGCGAATGTTCTTATATCATTGGTGATAAAGAAGTGCTTTTAAAAGAAGGTGATTCTCTTTTTTTTGATGGACGAATACCTCATGTGCCTGTTAATAAAGGAAAAATTTCAGCTAAAATGCTAGTGCTTTACTTTTTTTTAAACACTGGAAAAGAATAATTTTTAAAAAAAACTCCCCTTTTTAGTATATCAAAAAGGAGAGTTCAAAAAAAAACTAAACAAAAATCATAAAAGAATCGCTCTCAATTCATTTAAACTGTCTATAATGTAAGTTGGATTTGCTTCTTGAATTTGAGCTCTGTTTTGTGCGCCAGTCAGCACTCCAACAGTAATACCACAATTAGCATTTTTACCCTCTTCAACATCTATAGCTGAATCACCAACTTTCATTACTTTTTCAGCATTATTTACATCTGTATTTTTCATTGCCAAAAGAATCATATCCCCTTCAGGTCTTCCATTTTCTACATCATCAGCTGTTACTAATCCGTCAATGGTTTCGCCTACAATCCATCCTAATTTCTCTAATAAAAAAAGAGCCGTTGTGCGGTCATAACCCGTATTTAAAACAACTTTAAAATGATTATTTCTTAAATCTTTGAAAAGCTGTTCTGTGCCTTCAAACGTTTTAATTTCCAAGGTTACATAAGCCTCTTTTAGCGCTATTTTAAATTTTGAAAAGGCAGCATCAGCAATCTGACTAACATTAATAAGGGGCGAATATTCTTTTAAAACATCTGTAATCGCCTGATGTTTTTCTTTTCCCGCTCCATATTTCAAAACATCTTCTAAACTGACATTAAATCCTTCATCATTAATTACTTTTTGCACTGTTTTATAAACAACGTTATCCTCATCTACTGTCGTTCCGGCCATATCAAAGACCACTAATTCTATTCTTTGCTTCATTCTTTTGTGTTAAAAATTTTATTTATATTTTCTTTTGAAAATCCAGCACTACCAGTCATTCCCTTACCGCCTATTCCGGTTATAATATGAATATTATCGCCTATTGTGTGCTCAAAAATGTCTTTGGTTTTGCATTGCGAATACATGCCATACCATCTGTTTTGAATTTCATAATTGGGTAAATCAATGATTTTTTTTGCTTCTTTGATCATGAAATTATCAATATCCATGTCTAAATCAAAACCCAAATCATCACTGTTTTTAGCGTCGGCATACTGATGAGAATCACCCAAAATAACGGAACCATCGGCCGCTTGTTTGAATAAGATATGCACCCCCCATTTTTTTTCTAAGCTATCTGGATTTTCTCTTGCTTTAATTGATTTAAAGGAAGGGCATTCATAAAAAGCCTCATATCTTCTAATAGACAAACCCGTAAGAATAGAACCATCAAGTGTATAATTTTGTTGCGGTTTTGTTTGTATCATTTGCAACTTAGAAACTTCTAAATCACTTTCGTTAAAGAGTTTTGGAAACAAATTTTTAAACTCATTCCCATTACAAATAATCACTTTACTGGCTAAGAATTCCTCACTTGCAGCACTCAAAAGAGAGACTCCGCTTGGCGTAGATTCACAATTAATAATACTGGTATTGGTGATTAGCATTAACCCCATATTCTGAATCAAAAACTCTTGTAATCTGTAAATCATCATTCTGGGCTCCACAGTAACTTCTTCGGAAAAAAACAATCCTGCTTTTACATAATCAGAACGCAAACCCGGATACTTATCCAAACATTCTTGTTTAGTTAACAAATGGGATTGATAATTATTCGATTGGTTAATTTGAGCCAACTCTTCAATTAATTGCATTTCTTCCTCATTCGAAGCTAAATAAACCGAGCCGTTTTGACGGATTGAGATATCAAATTGGCTTTGAATTTCTTTATAGATCGCTAAACTTTCTCTTCCATATACTTGCCATTTTGAGTCCATTCCTGAGGGAACAACTTGTCCGAAATTTTGAATTGTAGCTCCTTTTGGCATTTTATCTTTTTCTATAATAGCTACCCGAAGTCCTTTTTTCAAGGCATGATAGGCATGAAAAGTGCCTAAAACTCCGCTACCGACAACTATAAGATCATACATTGGTTTCATTTAATACTAATTTAAAATTTTCATTATGATTTTTATTTTTTTTATATTTTCCTTTTAAATAAAGAGTTGAACAGATGGTGACAAGGACTCCAATTCCTGCAACCGAATACGCGCTGTACATAAAAAAATTAATCCAGGACAAACCGGATTGACCAAAATTTTTATACAATAAAACAAGAACACTTCCTAAATAGCCAAAGGCATCAGCAAGATAAATCAAGAAACCGGCATTCCCTTTAATCCGGAAAGCTCCTATAAAACGATCAAAAAACAGACAATTAAAAGGGACGTAACAAATGTATAATCCAAAGCCCGAAATGACCATCCAAGTGAATGGATTTAAATTTCCGAAGTGAAATAAATAGGTTGAAAATCCTAAGGAAACGGATCCTATCAAAAGCAAAAATTGGTAAAAAAATAAGGCTTTCCTATTGTCTCTAAAATAAAAAGCAAATCCTAAAACCAACAATACAATGAAAGCAACCCATGTTTCAGAACTCGAATAGACTGATACATCACCTTTATACCCAATAGTATCCCATAATTCACGGGAAAAATTGTCTCTAAAATCTCTAAAAGCGGTCAGGAACGTGTAAAATAAAACCCATATCGTTATTGGAAATAAAAATTGCAACAACAACTTTTTCCTGTCTTTTCCAGCCATCGGAATACGTTCGGAGCGCAGTTCAATATCTTCTTGTGTGGGCTTTGGAATTCGTTCCAATAACCAGCTAAAAAACAATAAGGGCAAAACAAATAATGCTCCTGTAATGGCAGGCATCCAAAACTCTGAAAACCCCCAAGAAGTCATCACGAAAAGTCCAACTGATTTCACTACCCCACTCGAGACTATAAAGCTGGTACTTAGGGCTACCCCTAATATTTCGGTGAATTTTCGGCCTTCAAGATACGAAAAAACAATTCCCCAAATCATACCCAGAGGAACTCCGTTCAGGAACATAAAAATAACATTAAACGGATTGGGAACCAAAGCAAATAGAACCAAAGCCAGTTCCGCAATGAGAATTAATCCCACCAAATAATACGCTCGTTGGTTGGCTTTTAATTCGGAGACCACTTTAATTCCAATAAATTTAGAAAGTGCATAACCCAATACTTGTGCTATAATTAGAATAATTTTGTAATCAATATGAAATACTTCCATCCCTTTAAATGTGGCTACACTAAAAGGTTTCCGGAAGGCATACATACAAAAATAAGCACCAAACGAAGCCAGTGAAGCGTTCAGTATAAAAGGAATATTCGATTTTTTCGCTGACTTTTTCATTAATTTTCAAATACTTTTATCGCTTTTCCTTTCATTTCAGCATCTTTCAATTTGCGGTCTAAAACCTGTAAAACGGTAGGTGCAATTTGAGTACTAAATAACTGTTCTGTTGTTTTAACTTCGCCTAATGCGGTAACATTATTTCCGAAAACTACAAACCAAACTTGATCTGCTCCTGCTATATCTGAGCCATGACTCTTCCAAGTCTCTAATGGTTGTGTCCCTCTTCCGTGATCTGTAGAAAGAATAAAAACGGTATTGTCTTTATAAAAAGGATCACTTTGTGTAAAATCCCACAATTGTTGAATCAAAGCATCTGTATTATTAGCCGATGTTAAATACGCACTATAATTGCCTTCATGCGCAAAATCATCTGTTTCTCCATAGGAAATGTACACCAATTCAGGATGTTCTTTTTTCATGTATTCCAAAGCATAATGGGAAGTAAAAGCATCTAATCGCACACTCCCGAACGGAGACGGAATTTGTTTTTGCAATTCGTTCAGGAAAATTTCATTTGGACTAAGAGTATTTCCCGTTGCAGATTCAAAACCTGCATTTACAGGAATTCCGGAACGTTCTTCGTTTATGATGTACGGAAACACATCCCAGCTCCCAAAAGCGGCAACTTTACCTTTGTATTGGGTCATATTATTTATTTTTTCTAAAACTGTCGTGTTCGGATTATTGAATTTATCGTTACTCGCAATTCTTTTATCGTCAGGCGAACCGGTTAAAATTTCGTTATATCCAGGATAGGAAAACCACTTGGAATTAGTAAGATTCACTTTGTTTCCTTCATTTCTGTTTCCGTGTAGCTGTCCCATTTGAGTGACTTTATTCCATAAAAAAGGCATCAAAACCGCTCTTCTTTCGGCTGGGGTGTTTCTCCAAAATTCCGTTTTTAGTTCTGCTACATCACGCACAAAGTCTTTGTTTTCGATAAGATTAGCATCGGCACCGCTAAAAAGTTCCTGCCAACGTAAACCGTCTAAAGTGATTAGAACAACTTTTGTTTTTGAGGTTTCGGTATGGTTTTGAGCATTAGTTCCTAAAAAGGAAAAGACAAATAAACTTGTCAGTACAATTAATTTTTTCATGTTATTTTGTTTTAAATGTTGCAACAGCAGACCAATCACTCCAATTTAAATTCTGATCTCGGTAACGAACGCGCCAATAATAGGTAACATTTGTTTCCAATCGATTACTCTTCTCATCGGTAAGATCATCATTTTTTTGTCTGTTTTCTTTATAATACCAGTTTTCGTGTTGTTTCCAACTATCAAAAATAGGTTTTTCAAATTCTTTTGTTTTGGAAATTTGCCAATGGGAAGCAGCGTGAAAAGCACCTTCAAATTCGCTGCTAAAGACACCCGCTTTTAATAGCACTCCGCTAAGATCAACCGCTGCCGGATCATCAGGGGAAATAGGCATGGGAGTATTGGGTTGGCGTTCTTTTTTATAAATAACGACTTGGTCGCTTACTTCATTTGCTTTAAATTGTTCTTCATTTCCTCTGCTTATTCTTTTAATCGTAAACTTTGGATCTTTTTTATTGGCATCGACCTCAACCATTACAAACCCATACTCGTCTTGTGTAACGGTGAACTCATCGTAATCTTTTCCCTCAAACTCTCCCCAATTATCTATTGCTCCTCCAGCTGAGGCAACATTTATCCACAAATGTTTATGGTCTTTTGATTGCCCTCTGGAATAGCCATGGGTATGACCAAAGAAGTGAATACTAGGTTTTCCGGTTTTGGTGGTAAAATCTTCTAATAATTGGACTACTTTACCCGTAAAATCAGATTCTCCCGGGATCCATAATTCCGATTTATGAGGATGATGCAATTGGGCAAAAACAAAATCTATTTCAGGATTTTTAGCCGTTTCATCTAAAAGTTTTTGCAACCATTCATACTGCTGTTTATTATCGTCGTACCCTTCATTAGAGTTCAAACCAATGATTCTAGTGTTTCCGTAATCTTTATGCCACCAATGTTCCGCATAAGCCGGTGAACCATTTTCTGGAAGACTGAAATATTTAAAATAATAAATACTGTTTTTTTCATGGTTTCCCAGAACAGGATATACAGGAACTGTAGAAAAAAGTTTTTCGGCAGGATTAAAAAAATCATTTTTCCATTGGGAATAATTCGTACCATTTTCCACCAAGTCCCCTGGAATTAGAACCATAGCTAAATTATTAGATATTTTACCCGGAAATTCTTTTTGTAAATAGTCCAGAATTCCCTGATTTACAATCTCCGAAAATTTGTCTGGATTATTATGATCTTTTTGCATATCACTCATAGCAATAATATTAAAGGACTCCGCCTGAGTTGACAAAGGTGGGGTTTTAAATTCAAAAATATCCGATTGAACTCCTTTCGTAAATACACGGTAATAATAAGCGGTATAATGATTTAATCCTTCTATTTTCACCTCATGAATTCTGGCAGAACTATAATCAACATCCAAAGATTTTCCAGAGGTTCTTTTCCCTAATTTTCTTGTCAATCCCCATTCTACAATACTTTCTTCTCCAGAATTTGTTTCCCAAAGGATTTTTATAGAGTTGGGATAAGCATCTTGTAAATAGGGTTGAATGGTAATTTTCATTAGATTTTCTTGTGCATGGATCGATAAAGAAGGGATCAAAAAGAGGGCTAATAATAGGCGTAAATATTTCATTTTAATTGTTTTTCTGATTTAGTACTAGTGTTAAACTTTCTTCTAAAATTTGTAAAGCGTCCATCAACTCTACTCTACTAATAGTTAATGCCGGCGATAATTGCAATACATTTCCCGCCGAAACTTTAAAACTAAGACCGCGCTTCAAGCAAGCATACATCACTTTTTCAGCCTCAATAATCGCTTTTTCTTTGGTGATTTGGTCTTTTACTAATTCTATGCCCCACAAAAGGCCAATACCTCGAACATCTCCAATAAGTGAGAATTTTTCTTGAAATCTATTTAATTCGGATTGCATATAAATGGCATCCTCCTGTACTTTTGTTAAGAGATTATTTTTTTCAATAAATTGAATTGTTGTTAGCCCAGCAATAGCACCTATAAGACTTTTTTCATGGGTATAATGTCCCAAAGAAACAGCGCCAAAAACGTTGTATTCATCTCTGGTAATAATTACAGCCTGTGGAAAAATACCGCCTCCTAAACCTTTACCCAAACACAAAACATCAGGCTCGATATCATAATGTTCAAAAGCAAACATTTTTCCGGTTCTGCCTAAAGCAATTGGTATTTCATCTAATATCAATAAAACACCGTAGGTATCACAAAGCTTTCTGGCGACTTTCCAAAAATGTTTCGATGGAATTTGGACATCGGTATTTCTAATAGTTTCCACTATAAAAGCACCAATATCTCCCTCTTTTGCAAAAACATATTCCAGGTATTCTAAACATTTATTTTCGTTGTTTTCAAAAATACCACGATAGATGACAGGAGGAGTAATTCGTTCAATGCCGGGCAATAAAGGCCCCATAAATTCTCTAAAAACCGACTCGCCTCCTACACTGATTGCATCCAAAGAAGCCCCGTGAAAAGAGTCCCAGAAAGAAACAACTTTATATTTTTTAGTTATGGCTCGAGCCAATTTCAAGGCGATTCCCACTGCCGAACTTCCGTTGGGCGTTAAAAGGATTCTGTTTAAACTTCCCGGACATAAACTGGCTAATTTCTCCGCAAAATTAATGGCCGGTTCGTTTGTGAATCTTCTTGGCGAAAAAGACAAACTTTGTAACTGTTGGCTAATATTTTCAATCAGTTTAGGATTCGAATACCCAATTTGATGTACGTTATTCCCATGAAAATCATAATATTTTTTACCAGAAATAGCTGTTATAGTAGCATCATTACAATCGCTTAAAACATCCAGACAAGGTGTTGACAAAGCTTGATGAAAAAAATATCTGGCATCTTTATCTAAAAGTGCTTTTGTTTTTTCATCAACTACTGTGGCCAACCAATCCTTGCGCGCTGCTGTTAGATTGATATCGCTTTCCGTAACACTATTTAAGGGGATTTCTTGTTGCATCTTAATTATAATAGCTATTGAGCGTTTAAAACTGTTGTGGGAATAATCTGTTTGGGAATAAAACTGCTTTTATAAAAAACGTCTAACCAACCATTACCGCCACCATTAAACCAACCAACTTCTAAGCTATAAATCCCCGGTTTCAATACGATTTGACCGCTCTTTTCTTTTACACCGTGATCCCCGTCATTGTCAGTTATCAATTTAGAATCAATCCATAATTTACTTCCGTCGTCTGAGCGTAAATAAAAAGTATAGCTATCTTCTTTTTCAATTTTAATTTTAGTGGAAAACTGCACCACGGTATTGTCTTTGATTGCTGCTTTTACTTCATCGGAAGTGATTTCGAAAGATTGCCCCTTAAAATCAGGTTTCAATTTGGCAACATTAGGCAAATCGGTTAGTTTATCTAAATAGTAAACGGAATAATTAATAGGAGCCGCACTACCTTTCTCTTTAATTCTGTAAAAAGCCTCTGACACCAAACTGTTTATTTTTCCATCTTTGAAAACAGCACTTTTGACTACTGTGTTTTTGGTAATTTTGAAAGCTTCGGTATAAAGGTTAGCCTTTTTGGAAGGTATAGTACCATCTGTTGTATAAAAAACGGCCCCATTTGCGTTTAAATTTTGGATAACAACTACCGTTTCTTTGTCAAAAAGCCCACCTGATTTTTTATTTAACTTTCCTTCCGGAAGTAAAACAGGAGGCAAATAACGCGAAACTACCGGAAAATCATCAGTAACATTTAGTCCTTCAAATACATTTAAAACCGGTTTTCCTATCCAAGCCGTTGGAATAGAAATACCTAAGCCATACGCTACCGTTGCCGCATTATCGTATTGATAAACAGGACTTGTTATTTGAAAATTTTTCTTTATCGATTTGCCCCATACAATAAACGGAATTTCAACTTCTTGTAAAGATTCACCGCCGTGACCGTGACCAATACCACCGTGATCCGAAGTAATAATCACCATCGTTTCATCGGCAATTCCAGCTTTTTTAATAGCTTGGAATAACATCCCTAGTAACGCGTCGGCTTTTTCAACAGATTGATAATATTCTGGACTACCATGACCAAATTCATGACCAGCGTGATCGATATGATCAAAATGGATAAAAGTGAAAGTCGGTTTTCGTGCGATTATGTATTCGCTTGCAATTCTCGCCGTTTCATCTTCTGTTTTGGGGTTCACATCATAATCAACGGCACTTTTTTCGAATAAACGACCAAAATCGTCCCAATGATAAATGGCTCCAATTTCAGCATTTGGTATTTGCTTATCGATTAAAGAAAAAATAGTAGGAAACAAAAAATCTTCACTTTGCACAATTGCCGGTAAAGTGAAATTATCTTTTTCCCAATCATTCGATGTAATACCATGTTGCTCTGATCCTGCTCCCATAATCATGCTAGCCCAATTCGTGCTCGAACTAGAGGGCAAAACTGCCCTGGCATGAAGACTATAAGCGCCTTCTTGCATGATTTTATGAAAATTAGGAGCTGCAGCATTTTCAAGCCCGCTTGGACTCAAACCATCAAACCCAATCACAATTACATACTTGGGTTTTGCTTCAAGAGCGCTGATCTGCGCCTTTGCTGTATAAGACCATAAGGAAGAAATCCCTATGGCCATACTTAAAATTTTTATATAGTGCATCCTTGATTATTTTAACAACCACATTATGGCATTGATATCATCTGATCCTCCGTATTGACTAGTCAATGCAGCATTGACATTCATACTATTGGTTTCAAATTCAGATTGTGGATATTTCCATCGCATCGGAATTCTTAACCCATTTTTATTGGCAGGCCCTACATTAAAAACGGGAATTCCTGTTCTTCTATAATTAAAATAGGATTCGCGCTCTGAGTTTTGAAAAAAGGCGACATACTTTTGACTCAAAATTTGTTCTAATCCATCTGCTGTATTTCCCTTATAAACAATATTGGCACTAGCTAAAAAAGTATCGATGTCTGTTTTGGAAACAGCATAAAACTCCATTGAAGCTTTAATCCCTAAATTATAATAAGTGGCCGCATCACCTGCAATCCATCCTCTATTAATGGCTTCAGCAATTCCAAATTGTTGTTCGGCATACCCAATTAAGATATACTCTTCTCCACTGTAAGTACTATAAAATCTTTTTTCGTTTGGATAAGAAAACTTTTCTTCATCTGATGCGACTTGCATGGCACCTTGGTCATCACCCGTATTCGCACCGATATAAACGTTTAAATTTAAGGGATCATTTGCATCGTAATAAAATTGAGCAGGATCAGCTACTTTGTAGATTCTAGGATCATTATTTTGTTTTAAAATATCTAAATAGGTTCCTCCCATAATATTTCTGTTTCTGTTGAAACCGTAACTACTTGGGTTTAATTCATAATTATTGCCATTCTCATCTGAAAAACTACGAGCCATATTATCCGCAATTCCGGTCATAATTGGATATTTTGATGGATTGGATACGATCTGATTAAATTTTGTTTTAACATCTATTTCTGTTGTTTTTTTACTCAAACTGATTAAAACTCTTAGATGAAAAGCATTAATGGTTTTTTGCCATTTGTCTAAATCTCCTTGAAATAAAAAATCCCCTTCAACAGCTCCAGTTCCTACTTCTCCCTTAGCAATAATTATTTGATCATTTGCCGCTTCAAGAAGTGCTAATATTTCTACGTAAACTTCTTTTTGGATATCGTATTTAGGTTGTGTAATGGCATCAACACCTGTTGCTCTTAATGATTCTGTCATCGGGATGTCTCCCATTCTTTTTGTCATATAATCTAAAAAGTAAGCTTTAAAAAACTTTGACAAAGCACCGTATTTATTTTTGGTATCTAAATTTGCAGCTTCTTTTTCCATCGCGACAACATTAGATAAGGTCGTATATCGCAAAGGTGCTGATCCCCAATTATAATCTTGAGATCCGTAATAATCAAACGATATTGTCCAAAATTGGTTGTCTCTTTGTGCATCAGACCAAGGACCTTCACCGAGATTATTCATCACTCTTAACACCTCAGATAATAACATGGAAGGCGGAACACTCGTGGCTCTGTTCGGATCATTCGTTAATTCATCAAAATTGGTACAAGAACTAATTATAAAAATTAGTGCAATGATTAGTATGTTTTTATACTTATTTAATGTTTTCATCTTTTTATTTTTAAAGTTTAAAGTTTAAGTTAAGACCATAACTTTTTACGGTTGGTGTTTGCAAAGGCGAAGAACCTTCGTTTAGAAATTGATCCAAATCGATGTTCTTGTTTTTAGAGAAATACAATAAATCTCTTCCTATCAATGAGATAGAAGCTCCGTTTATAAATGAATTTTTCAGCGCAGATTGAGGTAAATTATAAGTAACACTTATTTCTCTTAATTTAAAGAAGGTTTTATCAATAATATTAGCCGCAGTTTTACCATGATATGATTTGGCATAATCTTGAAAATACATTTTTGTGGTATTTGCGGTATAAGTTCTGCTATCTGTCAACACATTTCCTTGTCCATCAGTGACTAATTCTCCTCCAGTAACTACTACTCCATCCGTGATATAAGACTTAATGCCTTGTACATCATTGGCTCTTTCCGGAGTATCACTAAATTCATGTCTACCACTTTGCCACATTTTAAGATTGACATAATTTTCGATTTTCCCACCATATCTTCCATCAAAACTGAAGTTTAATCCAAAATTTTTATAACTAAGATTGTTAGTAACTCCTAAAGCCCAGTCTGGTGTCTTGTTCCCAACCTTAGTTTGATACGAATTCATTAAAGGTTTCCCGTCACCACCCACTATTAGTGCTCCGGTATTAGATCTCATAAAATCATAGATATAAAACCCATCAACTCGTTCTCCAATTTTTATTAAACCATTGTTTTGAATACCAGCATAAACTTCTTTCAGATACTCTTTATAAGTAGACCAGTTTACATTAAAATTCCAGTTGAAATTTTTACTTGCTATAGCTTTAACGAACAAAGAAACTTCGACTCCTTTTGTTTTTGTTGTAATTCCGTTCGCTTTACTCCCTAAATATCCCGAAGTTTCAGAATATTTTAAATCGAAAATTTGAGGTCCATTGGTATTTTCAAAATAAGTGACATCAAATCCAAATTTATTTTTAAGCATTCTGGTTTCTAAACCAACTTCTATTGAAGAGTTAAATGCAGGTTCTAAATCCGTATTGGATAAAACCTCTCCAACATAAGCTGCATTATAGGTTTTTCCATCGATAGTAAATGGATCTCTTAGTCTATAAGTATCTTGGTTACTATAAATATCTAAAGAACTGCCTACTTTTGCATAAGAACTTCTTACTTTCAAATAATCTACATGAGGAATATTAATTAGCTCACTTACTATAGCACTTACACCCACAGAAGGATAAAAGAAGGTATTATTTTGTTTCGGCAATCTGGAATCAGTATCAAACCTTCCTGTAGCTCCTAAAAACAAGAATGATTTATACGATAAATCTAAGGAACCATAAGCGCTATTACTTTCAAAGTGACTCTTATAATTAGTAGGTTGAACTGGAGTTTGAGTATTGCTCAGGTTATACAATCCCGGAATAATTAAATAGTTCGTAGTGGCATAGGAATTTCTATACTTCTCCGTGTTATTATTCAAACCAAGGGTCGCTTTTATATCAAAATTATTGATGGTTTTAGTATAATTCAACATCAAATCCGAATAATTTTTGAATTTGTAATCGTATTGTTCCTTATAATCCCCTTGTGCTTTTTCTCTTCCATAAGTAGTCATGGAATACGCGAATTTCTCATCTCTAAACAAATTACTCAATGCCACATTAGTTCTTAAAATAACATCAAAATTGGTATTAAATTTATGATTTAAACTAATTTGTCCGGAATAGTCATTTTTATAATATCCTTTTAACCATTCATAAGCCATAAAATAAGGATTGTTATAGCGCGTATATTCAAAGCTTTTTACTTGTAAACCTTCTTTTCCTTCTTGCCAGTAATCTCTCAAATCTCTAACATCATAATCGGCTCCTCCCCAAATCAGCATGTTATACAAATAACTGTTAGGACCGTATTGTACATTTGGATTATTTGGAGAAGTTTGAAAATTAAAATTTGAACTCGCATCTACCCAAGTTTTATCACTTAAATTATATCGACCACTTAAGTTATAATTGTAGATATTTAATTTAGTATTTGGATTAATCCCTTTTTGATAGGTATTAGAAACTGAGAATCGAATATTACCCTTATCAAAGGTAGAAGCCAAAGCCAAATTATCAGTAATTAGCAAACCGTCTTCCATAAAGTTTTTAAAATTATTGATCCCTCTGGCTAACCAAGGCGTTGCAATAAGATTTCCATTGGTATCCAATGGACTATCATATTGAGTAATTAATTGCCCATCAAACTTGGGTCCCCATTGATCATAATCCGCATCATTTATTCCTCCTCCTTTACCATCTTTAAAGGCATAATTACCATAAGACCCCGGTCCATAAGAATTTTGTGTATTAGGAATAGCATTAAATCCAGATTGAAATAAGGAATTATGATTAAACTCAACTACAAAACCTTTAGCATTTTTAGTTCCTCTTTTTGTAGTAATTTGTACCGCACCATTACCTCCTACAGAACCATATAAGGCAGCGGCATTAGCTCCCTTTAACACATTGATACTTTCTATATCATCCGGGCTAATATTATAGGTATCCGTACCTAATGGAACTCCATCTACAACAATCAATGGACTTTTTCCTCGTAAATACAATTTTGGACTGCTGAAAAATTCTGATGAGGCGGCAACTACTAAACCCGAAACTTTACCCGCAAGAGAATTCATAACATTAGCATCTCTTCCTCTTGATAAATCACCCTCAACTTCTTGAACAGAATACCCTAATTTCTTTTTTTCTTTCTTGATTCCTAAAGCCGTTATTACAACTTCATTTAAACTTTCTGAACTTGATTGAAGCACTATAACAGCACTGGTCAATTTTGTGGTATTAAAATCAATAGAATCAAAACCAATATAGGAGATTGTAATAATCTCATTCCCTTTTGGCAATTCAATTTCAAAATTACCATCCATATCAGTTCCAACACCAATAGTTTTTCCTTTAACAACGATAGTTGCTCCCGGCAGCGATACGTTTTGTTCATCAACCACCTTACCCTTAAATGTAGTAGTTTGCGCAAAAATTAAAGATGTACTTAACATCAATAATAAGATCATACACGTTTTTAAATTTTTCATCATACCTTTAAATAATTACTATTAGTAAATTTTATAAGGCAAATTTGACTATAATTTTACTATTAGTAAACTTTTTAGCTTTAAGAAATCTTTAACAAGACTTTATTGTATTGTCAATTAAATGTTAACTATTAAAAAAAAATCAAATAGGATAGATTCTATTACAATGCAATCAAGCGGTCTCTCTTCGGTCGTACTCTTTGTTCCGTTTGGCAGCTCCAGTCGGTCAACCTTACATTTTCATAAGAACATTTTAAGAAAATAAGCAATTTATTATTTCAATTCAATAGTTAGGTTTCCCTCCGTTCCGCAGACACTTCACAGCACTAAAAAAACAGCAGCTTGAAAATAAGCAGCTGTTTTTTTGCACTGTTTCGTTCCTCATCTTTACACGCTCTCTTCCTCCGTTCGGTCGGGCTTATGCATCCACAATACCGCTTCACTGCATTCCAGCCATATTGCGTCTGCAGCCCTCCGTTTTTTCAGCGGTTGCTCCTTCGCACAGCCATCGGCCTTGGCTCCGCTTACCTCGCTTACGTTATCTTAGAAGCATCCATTTCCAATTATCAATTATCCACTATCAATTATCAGTTGGCTAGGTCGTTTTGCCCTAAATCAAGGAACACCGGAGGAAAGGCGGTTGCCTTCTATTTTTCACCCACCGTTTCACGCTCATAGCCGCTACGTTTCGCTTCGTACCTTCGCTCAACTCTCGCGTCTATGGTGGCTGTTCGATTGCCGCAACCCCGCCACGGCGCTCCTCATCCGCAAAAAAAAGTTCCTTGCCCTGAAAACGGGCACCACTTTTCTTGCTCCTTGCGGTGCTTGGGGGTATTTAATTGCCGATTATACAACAACACCCCTAAGAAATTTCAACAAGTACGATAGTGCATTTTTCTGAAAATAAAAAGAAAAAAATCCAGCAATAATAGCATTCATTCCTCACTTTCAGTCGGTCATTCTTCCCTCCATTTTCGTTCGTCATTTCTGCTGTTATAACGGCTTTCTTTTTTTCTCTTTTTTCTTTTCCGAAAAATTAAGGTCAAATCTCTAACACCAAAGCGCTATGCCGAATTTCATCATCAAAACACACCAAAAAAATGCTGTTTACAGAGCAAACCAAATCTTTATTCTGAACAAAGGAATGAACAGTAGCAAGCCTCAAAAAGAACCATTTACCAATAGCTTTGTAATCCTATTTCAAAACGATGAAGATGCCGAAACAGTGTATTGGTTAGCTTATAGTTTATGGCAAGCAAAATTCTGGCACCAATTTTTAATCGGGTCCGTAATTCCATTTTTACGCATAAATGATTTCAAGAAAGATTTTGACGCTAAAGTCAATGAAATGCTAGAGAATTTCGAACTGCACCAGAAACAAGTACAGGCGTTGAGGTTACTCTTAGAAAAAGAAGATCAATATCGCAAAAAGCTTAATTTGATTAACGAGATGCGGAATGCTATTTTAAATTCCTACTACAAGTAATAAAGTACAACAGTATAATAAAAGTTCTATATATTTGAAAATAACTAAAAGCAAACTGTAATTCACTATTAATAGCGCCAATATATCCCTATTTTGGTATATAGTCGCTATTTTGAAGTGAGTCTCCGTGAGTTAGGCTGCAGTTAACCCAAAAAATCGTACAGAAAACAAGAAAGTAACTTATGCAAAATAATAAACAATTATTCTTAAATTTCATAGTTCTATTACTTCTGACAAACAATGTATTTGCTCAAACTAAACAAATAAACCAAATTGACTCTTTAATGAAGTGGTCAAATCAGATTGGCATTTTTAATGGAAATGTACTTGTTTCAAAAAATAATAAAATTATATACAACGCTTCATTTGGGTTTACTGATGCAACTAAAATGAAAAAATTAACGACTGACTACAGATTTAATATTGGCTCAATTACAAAAGAATTTAGTGCGGTTGCATTAATACAATTAAAAGAACATGGTAAACTAAAACTGAGCGATAAGGTTTCCCAATTTATTCCCGAATTACCAAAATGGGCAAATGAAGTTGCGATTGAAGATTTATTACAGTACAAAAGTGGAATACCTAATGTAAATTGGAAAAGTATTAAAAATGACAAAGACCTTTTTGATGGTTTGATGCTCATTGACACGCTTGATTTTAAACCTGGTACTAATTACGATTATAACAATAATAATATTTTTTTAAGACAATTTATTGTAGAACGATTAACTAAAATGTCTTTTAAAACTTATGCAAAAAAATTCATATTCAAGCTTTGTAAAATGGATTTGGCTGAATTGACTCCGTTAGTAGGCGAAGAAAATATAGCTAAAGGATTTAATAATAATTTAGTCCCTGACAAAATAGATTTACCAATAACAGGAGGAACTTACCTCACAATTATTGATTTATTAAAATGGTCAAATTGTCTTCATAATAATGTAGTTATTAATAAAAAGTCACTTTATGAAATAGGTCAACAATTTGATTTGGCAGAAACTCAATCAGCTTTGGGACAAGCAAAATATAATAACGAAAACTTGATTGAGCATTTACATGATGGAAGATCCGGAAATTATGAAGCGATTTTAGTTGCAGATATTAAAGAGAAGCTCACAATAATTTTGTTAGACAATAACTATAATGGAAAAGTTTTTGAAATTTCAGATGCAATTATGGCCATATTGAAAAACCAAAAATATAACCTACCGAATAAAATAATTCAAAAATAACCGATCGCCTAACAACTGTTGATATAGTGTTTACTTTAGTGAAATTAACGTGTCGCATCACGTTTTCGTTAATCCTAAAATTGAAAGATTACTAACAACACTCCTTCTCAAAGCAGCAAAAGGTTGTGCGATATTTTAAATAAACTGAATAGAAAAAATGACCTTTTATGAAAAGTGAAAATTTTACTTTTATCAAAACTGACAAAAAAATAGTGAAATTATATTTTGACGAAATTACCATAATTAAAGGTTTAGGAAATTATGTTGAAATTCTAACTACCGAAAACAAAAAATATATTTATTACAAATCTCTGAAAGAATTAATTGAAAACTTACCAGATCAATTTATGAGAGTTCATAATTCGT
Source organism: Flavobacterium sp. DSR3-2 (assembly GCF_049896525.1). NCBI lineage: Bacteria > Pseudomonadati > Bacteroidota > Flavobacteriia > Flavobacteriales > Flavobacteriaceae > Flavobacterium > Flavobacterium sp. DSR3-2. The sequence goes on along the minus strand of NZ_JAFCUM010000012.1, from coordinate 53,351 downwards.
ATATCGTAAATTTAACTAACATTGATACTTTAGAAGACAATCACATAATTTTAAAAAACGTAAAAGTTGCAGTTGGAAAAATTTACAAAGAATGGACTTGCTAACTTTACCTGCATAAAAAGTTAAGAATAAAACCTTAATTTTAACATATGAAACAAGTGCGTAAAATTTATGACCGAACTTTTAAAGAGAAAGCCGTTCAATTGAGTTATGAGAGACATAACATCTCAGAACTGGCCAGAGAATTAGGAGTTACAGCTCCACAATTGTATAAATGGAGAAAAGAGTACGAAGAGTTTGGACAAGGAAGTTTTCCAGGTAATGGCAATTTAAAGCAAACGCCAGAACAGGAGCTAATTTCTGAGCTTGAAAGAAAACTAAAAGATGCTGAACTAGAGCGAGATATATTAAAAAAAGCAATTGGCATCTTTTCCAAAAACGGTCGATGATTTATGCTTTCATCAGAAACAATGAAAAGATATTTCCGATTGAAAAGATGTGTAAAGTATTGCAAGTTGGTCAAAGAAGTTATTATCAATGGAAAAGTCGGTCCGTTTCAGATAGAAAACAAAGAGTTGAGCTTGTTAAAGAAAAAATAACATCCATTTATTTTAATTCAAAACAAAGATATGGAAGTCCAAGAATGACTGCCGAGTTGGCTTCTTTAGGTAATAAATTATCAAGGATTACAGTTGCTAAATATATGAATCAACTGGGTTTACGAAGTAAATTAAGCAAGAAATTCAAGGTTACCACAAATTCTAAGCATAAGTATTTAATTGTACCCAATGTTTTAAATAGAGAATTTTCGGTTACAGAACCTTCAAAAGCTTGGGTATCGGACATTACTTATATTCGAGTAAAAGAAGGGTTTTTATATTTAACAACCGTTTTAGACCTCTATGACAGAAAAATTATAGGTTGGAGTCTAAGTAACGGGATGAGTGTAGAGGAAACTTCTTTGGCGGCTTGGAGAATGGCTATTAAAAACCGAAGCATTGAAAAAGGATTGGTATTTCATTCTGACCGAGGCATTCAATACGCCAGCAAGAAGTTTACTAATGTGATTGATTCCTATAAAATGATTACAAGGAGTATGAGTAGAAAAGGGAATTGTTGGGATAATGCAGTAGCTGAGAGCTTTTTTAAGACTTTGAAAACCGAACAAATTTATGGTAATAAACTTATATCAAAAGAGCAAATGGAACTCGATATATTTGAATTTATTGAAATCTGGTACAACAGAAAAAGAAGGCATTCCGCCTTAGATTACAAAACAATAGAAGAATTCTGGAAACAGAAAAATAATTTTAAAAATGTTGCTTAACTAATACTGCGGGTTTTATTTGCATATCCAAAATGCAAATCCAGATAATTACGCATATCCACTTGATAGAGTAAATGCAAATGGTGGAGAAAAACAAAATTTCGGAACTCAAGTTGACTATAGATTAAACGGACAAGCAAAACCGAAAAATGGATTAATTGACAGTTTAAATGTTGATAAACGAAGAAATGAATACGGTTTAAAACCATTAAAAGATTATTTAAACCAAATGACAGAATTACATTTTGAAATGAATAAAGAATACTTTTCAAAAAAAGGAATAACAAAACCAAATTTATACAATTAAAAAAAATTACAAGCACGTAACAACCATTGACTTGGCTGGAATTTAGTGGAATTATCGTTTCGTATCAAGTTTTCTTCAAGCCGAAAATTGAAAGGTTATGAATTCCCCACCACTCAAAGCAGCGGGACGTTATTTACGCCGCACAAATCCTTTTGTGTGGTTTACTTTATTCTGTCGTGTAAAATTAAATTCGCCACCCCATACCCATTCGTGCGGAATTGCATTCCGTGCCCATTCCTATTAGCAAATGTTAAGGATTACTGAAAACTCTTCGACTACCAGTGGAAAATGAAATGCTGTAAAAAAAAATGAAACTATATTGCATAAAAACAGCATTCAGTCTGACCAATATTCCATCAATAATAAAATACAGCCTAAACATGAAAAACTTTCCCCATGCTTCACCACAAAAATTAAGGAAATTATCTCGATACAATTATAAAAGTGTAATAAAAGTTATAGATATTTAAAAACGTAAAAAACGAAATAAACCTTCGCCAATCTACCCATATTTAGGTGTAAATGCGAAAGTTTGTGTCGCCTATAAATAAGTTAGCCGTCAGTTTACCCGAATAAAAGAAAAATGATAGAAATAAGAAAATTTCAAGTTGAAAACTATCCGAAATTAATTTCGTGGATTTATTCTAAAGAAATTTTAATGCAATTTAGCGGACCAAATTTTGAGTTTCCATTAACAATTGAACAAATAGAAATTACAAAGACCGAAAAGAATAGATTTGCATATGAAATAATTGAACAGAATGGAGAATTAATTGGATATTCTGAAATATTTATAAGCGAAAATTCTGCAAAACTTGGCAGAATACTAATTGGAGAAGAAAAATATAGAGGAAAAGGACTTGGAACAAAAATTGTAAATTCATTAATTGAAATTATTAAAACTGATTTTAAAGAGAATATAATAGAACTGAATGTTTTTGATTGGAATATTGGAGCGATAAAATGTTATGAAAAAGTTGGATTTAAAATTAATCCAGATAAGACGTTTGAAAGAAGAATAAATGACGAAAATTGGATTGCTATTAATATGGGATTAAACAGTGAAAATCTGAAAAAAGAAAGAGAAACATTGAAAATAAATATAAAACCGAACGGCTAACAGGCGTTTGGCAAGATTGCGAATTATGTGGTAAATTCACGTTTACATTTCGCAATAATTTTTATCTTTAATAGAAAAAAAATCAGTTCTAAAGTTCGCAACCTCGCCAAGCGCGTTATAAATATGATTTCTTTGCGAAATTCAATAAAAGACATTACCCGTTCGCGTGGAATTGCATTCCGTGCCTATTACCATGAGCAGATAAATAAGTACACCCAATTCCTTAACTGCCAGTGAAAAATGAACCAGAAAAACTTTTCCTATCCTTCACCACAAAAATTAAGGAAATTATCTCGATACAATTATACGAGTGTAATAAAAGTTGTATATATTTGAAAACACAAAAAACAAAATAAACCTTCGCCAATCTACCCATCTTTACTTGTAAATGCTAAGATTTGTTTTGCCTATAAATAAGTTGTGCGTCATCTTCGCGCGACAGAAAACTGAAAGAAAACAAAATTGAAATGAGAAAAATATTTATACTTTTAAATCTAATTCTATTAGTAAATCATAATGGAAATTGCCAAACTAAAATAGTAAAACCAAAGGAAATAGTAAAATCTGAATTTGGAAATATTTTGGATAGTTTAAAAGTAAAAGGCTCAATATTAATTTTTGATGTAAGAAACAAAACATATTATTCTAACAACTTTTCTTGGGCAAAAACTGGAATAATTCCAGCATCAACTTTCAAAATTCCAAACTCAATTATTGCTTTAGAAACTGGAATAATCAAAAATGATTCTTCAATTTTTAAATGGAACGGAGAAAAACGAAGATTTAAAAAATGGGAGGAAGATTTGACTTTTAAAAAAGCATTTCAAGTTTCTTGTGTTCCTTGTTATCAAGAAATTGCTAGAAAAATTGGTGTAAAAAGAATGAAATCATATTTGAAAAAATTGAATTATAACGGAATGGTTTTCGATACTTTAACAATTGATGATTTTTGGCTACAAGGAAAATCGAAATTTTCACAAATGCAACAAATTGACTTTTTAGAAAGATTATATTTCTCAAAATTACCGATTTCAAAAAGAAATGAAAATATAATGAAAGACATAATGCAGATTGAGAAAACTGAAAGTTATGTTTTAAGCGGTAAATCAGGTTGGGGAATGAGAAATGAAATAAATAATGGTTGGCTCGTTGGATATTTAGAAACGAATAATTCTGTTTATTTTTTTGCAACAAACGTAGAAAAAGAAGAAACAAATATGGATGAATTTTCAATAATTCGCTTAAATTCAACTAAAGAAGCATTTAAAAAACTAAAGCTGATTAATTAAAAAGACGAACGCACAACACTTGCTCACAAGAGATTTTGGCAATTAGCTTAATTTGAAAAAGTTTTGTGTTTGAGATGTTAGGCAAATCCGAGAATAGGGATTAATTTAATCCCAAACCCGTTGTAGTACCAACGTTGTAAGATGTTTTCCTTTGAAATGCTTTTCCTATCTTTCAGAGGAAAATATCTTACAACTGGCCGTTTGGCAAAAGACTCCCCTTGGGAGTTCTTTGCCAAACGACAGTAGGTTGGTGGCAATTATACAGAACCCGAAACCGAACGAAAATTAACGACATTAAAATGATATGACAAACAGCTTTATAGACAGTGCGAAAAAACAATTTGAGTATTACAAAATACTTGGAGAGAAGACATTTTCGCAACTAACAGACGAACAACTTTTCAGACAATTAAATGAAGAAAGTAATAGTATTGCGACAATTGTAAAACATTTATGGGGAAATATGCTTTCAAGGTGGACAGATTTTCAGACAACAGACGGAGAAAAAGAATGGCGACAAAGAGATGTTGAATTTGACAATGACATTGCTGACAGAACTGAACTTTTAGAAAAATGGAATGAAGGTTGGACATGTTTATTTAACGCAATAAATCCGTTGACAGAAAACGATTTGACAAAGGAAATATTTATACGAAATCAAGGACACACAATAACAGAAGCTATAAACCGACAACTTGCTCATTATCCATATCACGTTGGACAAATTGTGTTTATCGGAAAACTGTTGTGTAACGAAAATTGGACTTCTCTTTCAATTACAAAAGGAAACTCGAAAGAATATAACGCTGACAAATTTTCTAAACCAAAACATAAACAACATTTTACAGACGAATATATAAACGAAAAAAAATAACTACACTTAACAGCTAGAGCTCGTTGCGTGCGTAGCACGAACAATGAAATACCTTGAGACCTACTGAAACTTTAGTTTTTCCAAAAGGTCGTTAAAATACTGCTCTCCCCAAATTTCAAGAACTTTATCGTCTTTTATAAACGGAATAACATCTTCTTTTACACTGTCAAATGAGACAGTTTTAAATTTCTCTCGCAGCACTTCAAGCACATCCTCCTGTGTCAGATCCTCTTTGGTCCAGTCACCGGTATCTTTTATAGTAATTGAACTTACTTCATAGACACGTTCGGGAATAATTCCCCAGTAAGACATAGCAGACTCAAGTGATACATAGCTTGGTCCCCATAAATGATTTGCAATCAGGAAAGGCTCTGGACCTGTTAAATCTGTTTTTACTCCAGAAATATAAAGTCCTTTTTTTAATGGAATCAGTTCACCACCTTTTATCTGTTCGCTAATCTTGTCATTTGGTCTTTTATAATCTTTAAGCATATCGAGCATGACCTGCCTGTTCAGCGGGACATTCATAAATGATTTAACTAAATATATAAAGTCCATGTTTGTTGAATTATTCTTCTTAAATAGGAATTTTTCCGATTTAAAGCAAATATTTTTACATATATTTTTGTATTTTTATTTATCGATAATCGGACTATTTCCGATTATCGATGAATTGTGAAGCATTATTTAGGGGTAAACAATTGATGATGGCGGGAATATAGATGTTTTGACGGGAATTTGGTAAGAAACCAAATTTATTTAAATTTATGATTTAAATATTAGCAATGTTTTGATATTTAGTATATGTTGCAATTTGGATATGCAAATAAAAACTGCACATTAAGTTAGTATCCACTTTTTTTCGATTAAAAAATCATCCAAAAAGATCTGTGTTTGCTTATCGTGTTAATTTGTTCAGATACTTACCTCTATTTACCTCAAAATATGTAAAACTCTGTGATTCTACATTAAAATGTATTCAATTAAAATATTTATCCCTTACCTTTACATAGTTAAAAAAGACTTTGAAAGTTTAGTGACCCTATTGGTGACTCTGTTCTTAAAAAACGTTTCGAAAGCCCAGTATTTACTGGGACTATTATAAAGGCATCGGAGCCTCTTTCTCCGCTGGTTAATTCAAAAAGCCAACTAAAACCCTTTAAATCGTATGATTTAGAGGGTTTTTCATTTTACGACCTATCCAAATTATTCATGGTTTCTCATACTATAAGGGGTACTTTGCGGGGCACTTTACAAATTTAAAAATGATGTGCCCCTACCTTTGGAAACCCTTATAAAATAAGGTGTTCACTATATGAACATCTTGTTTTGTGTTGATAGTATTTTTAAATTACTATTAACTTAAAGGTTACCAAATTATGGAAGCACCAATTTCAATTCTCTTTTATCTAAAAAGAGCAAAAGTGAATGCTCAAGGGCTAGTCCCAATTTTTCAAAGAATTACTATCAATCGCAAACGATTAGACAACAGCACAGGTAAATTTGTTGATCCAGAAAAATGGCATTCTGAAATGTCTAAAATGAAAGGAACTTCAGAAGAAGCTCGTTCAATAAATGGACATCTTGACCATTTAAAATCTAAGATTTTAAATATTGAGAAAATTTTAATCAAGAAAGATATCCCGGTAAATTATGAAACCTTCAAAAATGAGCTAACAGGAACTAAAGAAAGGGAGCGAATGTTAATTCCAATTTTCGAGGAGCACAACCGAAAAATAGAAGAGCTTTTAGGTCTCGAATACGCACCAGGAACGCTAGAGCGATATAAAACCTCACTCAAACACACCAAAGACTTTCTACACTGGAAATACAGTCTTTCTGATATTAATATAGAGAAGATTGACCATGCCTTTATCATGGAGTATGAATTTTATCTCCGTAGTGTTCGCAATTGCAATAACAACACGGCGGTTAAATACGTCAAAAATTTCCACAAAATCATCAACCAATGCCTCGCCAACGGATGGCTGGCCAAAGACCCATTTGCCAACTACAAAGCCAAAGTCAAAGAAGTCATTAGAGAATTCTTAAACGAAGACGAAATAGAACGTATGATAAATAAAAAATTTGTTTCGGAACGATTGGAATTGGTTCGCGATATATTTATTTTCAGCTGCTTTACCGGCTTGGCTTATGTCGATGTCCAGCAATTGACCAAAAACCACATAAGCTTGGGTATAGATGGAGATAAATGGATTTTTAAGAACCGACAAAAAACGGATACCCCATCCAAAATCCCATTATTGCCAATGGCAATGGAAATTGTCGATAAATACAAAAATCATCCAACGTGTGTAAATGAGAATCGACTCTTACCTATTTTGAGCAATCAAAAAATGAATGCTTACTTAAAAGAAATCGCTGATGTATGTGAAATCAATAAAGAACTTACCTTTCACATCGCCAGACATACTTTTGCAACAACTATTACTCTTTCTAATGGGGTACCTATTGAAACGGTAAGCAAAATGTTGGGACATACCAATTTAAAAACCACCCAGCATTATGCGAAGATTTTAGACAAGAAAATAAGCAATGATATGATGATCCTTAAAGATAAATTCAAAAACGCACATCAAATGAAGCTCGACAAGACCAATTAAATCAAGACATTAATAAAAATTTGGCAAGTCATTATAAAATAATTAACTTTTACGTACGATTTAACTCTGTAATAATAGCATACTTTAGTTTGATATTTTGTAAACTAAAACTTATATATGAAGATATATTGCGATGCTTTCTTTTGTGAATTTGAATTGGAAATTGAAAAAATTAAAAAGGAAACCACCGATCCTATCAGTCAGGCAAAACAAGCGATTCAGTATATAGAAATAAAACTTAAAGAGCTTTTCAAATGGTTGAAAAAGTATATTTTCAATTCGATTGAAGAAGAAATTCACTTTTTTAAGGAGTTGAAATTTAAAATAATATCAAAATGTATTTTTTACAAAAAGTTATTGGATATCGAATCAATTTCGCCTCTCAATAGCAATAAACAAAAATTAAAGCATTACGACAAAGCGCTTGATATTTGTTATCAATTTCCCAAAAAGGATAAGGAGTTTTACAAATACTTCCGATCGGGCAGCAGTTACAACGATCAATTATATTTTGTCAGAAACTTAGATAAGCAGATAATCAACTCGGATATAAATTCAATATATTTCGATAAAAAACTGTGTACTTCCCATGATTATAAATTGGCCAGTATTATAGCAAATGATCTTTTAGAAATTTACTTGGAAGAAAAGATAGAACAAATCAATAACAGCTGTGCTATAAAACATCCTGCAAGAAAATCAAAACTTACTTGGACGGGCACCAAAATTGAAATAGTAGAATTGATTTATTCCCTGTATTATCAAAAAATATTTAACGGTGGTAAAGCCGAAATTAAAGAAATTGCAGAGGAGTTTAGTATCGCTTTTAATATACCATTAGACAATAGTATCTATCGATGCTTTACGGACATAAAAAACAGACCCAAACCAAAAGGCAAGTTTCTAAACGGACTTTCTGAAAATTTAGATGAAAATAACAATGATGAATTTGACTAAACCTAGCAATTGCTAGGTTTTTTTTTGGACAAACGTCAATTTTGTAGGAATTCATTACCCAAGGTTGGGTCGTATTGGGTTTTTACCCCAAAAACACCATTTTTGACCTAAAATCACCCAATTTACCCATTTTGCCAAAACGGAGTTTTTCGCCGTTTGAAAAAATATTCCCTTATAAACGACGGGATTTGAGGCAAATTATAGTGAAATAACACCCAAGTTGGGTTCACCTTGGGTTTAAATGTCAAACAAATGAAATTAATTTGTCGTACCAGTTAACACTGAAAATTGCCGTAAAAGAAATGGAATATTTTTTTCTTTATTAGAGAAAGAAAAATCAAGCATAGCTGCGCTACGGTTTATTTTTATTTTGAAGAAGAAAGGGATAAAGAAACATTTATTAAGGCCATTTTGAGAGTTAGCTGGTATAACTAACAATTTAATTCATTTAGACATGAACTTACATCCTAAAAAATTATTCCCTGGAGTAGACAATTTAGAACTGCTCAACCACCAACCCATCACGAAAAGAGACCTGCTAAATTTCAGCAATGTGATGCTCGCTGAAATCAAAGAAATGGTCGGAAAACAAGAACAGCCAGCCCAATGGCTAAAATCATCAGAAGTTCGAAAACTTCTTAAAATCTCTCCAGGCACTTTACAAAATCTTCGCATCAATGGAACCTTAAACTTCACCAAAATTGGCAGCATCCTTTATTACAAGTATGAGGATATCTTAAAAGTCCTCAACCCTTAACATCTTACTTCTCACCGTCATTTCGAACGCGTCATCTCGAGCGCAGTCGAGAGACGAGAGACATAATCCAAATTTATAAATTTTAATTTTTAATACTTCATTCTTAATACTACTCAAAAATGAATTATATCAAACACCTCACTGGTTTTTTCAATAAAATCAATTATGAAACCAACCTCAACCCTACCCACATTTCCCTGTATTTGGCCCTTTTCCAATGTTGGAACGTGAATAGGTTTAAGAATCCAACAGGTATTTCTCGGGAAGAAATCATGAAAGCCAGCAAGATCAATTCTAAAGCGACCTATCATAAATGTATGAAAGAGTTAGAGCTTTTGGGATTTATGGTATACAACCCAACATTTAATCCCCACTCTTGCTCCAACATCATTATGACCAATTTCTCCGAAAAAGAAAAAACAATTTCAAAAATCCCACAGCCAACACGTTCAAAAAATGAACCCGTTCACAATTTGACCGAATCAAAAAATGAACAAGTCATTGAACAGGTAAATGAACAGCTCTATATATATAATAAAAAACAAACATCTAAAAACATTTTAAACAATACAAAAATAGATATAGATAAAAATTCAATAAATCAACCTGTTCAAAATTTGAATCCTTTAAAAAATCCAGAAGAAAAAAAAGAAAAAAGTTGCGCCAAAAAAGAAAAACCAGTTGAACCGGAATTAATCTTCGATCACATTATCCCAACTCTTGAATTAGCGATTGATTATTTCCTTTCCCAGCAGAATACCGAAACGGAAGCCAATAAATTTTTCAATTACTACTCTAGCATCGGTTGGCTCATTGGTGGAAAAACAAAAATGAAAGATTGGAAAGCAGCAGCAAGAAACTGGATGATCAACACAGCTAAGTTTGCAACAAACGTTTCAAAATCCGATTACAACTCCCAACCAAAACCGATACACCTGCACACGGCAACCCAAAAAAATTATGACGAACCATTGTAAATCCGTCCGTGAAGCCTTCGTGGTCCATAAAGGTTTCAAAGTCTATAATTTCCAAAAATGCTTGGAATATTTAGAAAGCCAAGGAAAAACCACTTATGGAAGTTCGTTTCAAATTAGTGAAATGGATTACCCTACCATCTACAAATTGTTGATTTATATGATTCAAGATGAGAAAACAGCCTTAAACCTAAAGATAGACTTATCGAAAGGTATTTTATTATCAGGAGCAATTGGTTGCGGGAAAACATCCCTAATGAACTTAGTACGCCCTTTTGCCTATCATTCATCCGATTACAAAATCAAAACATGTAGGGAAATCTCGTTTGAATTTGCCCGAAATGGCTTTGAGGCTATCAACTGCTACACACTAAAGCAAGCCAATCAATCGAAACTAACTGGCTATTGTTTTGACGATTTGGGTGCCGAACAACAAATAAAACACTTCGGTAACGATTGCAACGTAATGGCTGAAGTACTCATCAGCCGCTACGAACAGTTTATCGAAAACAAATCCGTCACTCACATCACTACTAACCTTTCCGCCTCCGAAATCGAAAACAACTACGGCAACCGCCTCCGCTCCAGAATGAGAGCCATGTTTAACCTTATCACCTTCGATAAAGAAACAAAGGATAAACGATAACAATCATTCCTTGAACAAAGCAACGGCATCACTTTGAGCAAAAATTAGATCGAAAAGCAAATTTAAACTTGTCAAACCTTAAACTTTAAACTTTTTCATCATGAGAAAAATCAACACTTTCTGGAACTGGTTCCAAGACAACAATCAAACGATCAAAAACGGCATCAACGAAACCATTGAAAAACAAGAACACATCCTCTTTTGGATCAACAAGCAATTAGGCTACTATTGTAAGGAAATAGATTTCATAATCATTTTTCCAAACACCACAGAAGACAAAACCGAATTCATTATCACCGGCAATGGCAACCCAGAATACTTCAATCAAGTAATAGCATTAATTGACAACGCGCCTAAGTTGAGAGCATGGAAATTTACTGCTATACTTTTACCATCCCAAGTCGAGAGAAGGGACATTCCTATATTTTCAGACATAACACTGAAATCACATAATTCAAAATTACTTTCACTGGATTACAATGAAAATGCTAAAAAAGTGAACATATTTATCCATCTTAAAAGCAAAAAAATAATATGCAACACAAAGACATTCAGTCAATTAACAGTACTTATTTCGCAAGATCAATTAAGCGAAGTAATAATCTTCAAAAATAGTACTTCGGTACAACTTCCTCAAGAACCACAAGAAAATACAGAGAGTATTCAACTATACGATTTAGAAATTCTTATCGATATTTTGAACAAACAAAATAACACCTAGCCAAATTCCTGAATGACTATGCTTCCAAAATTCGCTTATTGCCTATCCTTGTGGCTTTTCCATCAACGCCCGCAGCTGGTCCAAAAGTTCCGCTTTTTCAAACGGCAAAATCTGAATAGCAATTTCAAGAATATTAATTATGTTAACAAGCGGACTGACAATCAAGCCTCGGTCATGAGATTCTTCCGCCTCGATAGCTTTAATACAAAGCTTAATCAGGTCACTAACCACAAAAATGAGGTCTTTATAACCTATTACGCCAAAAACAATATCACTAAAAGTGGGTATGGCATTATCCTTTAAAATATCGTTTATTTACATTTTAACAGTCAAAAAGCTATATAATGATGCAAAACAAATGGAAATAAAACAAATAATAAATATTCATTCTCTTAAAATGTGGAAAACCGTAAAGTAATATCAAATGGCATATATATATTTGATCACTAAAATACTATCTCATATTTTGTTATATCATTTATAATATCCTACATTTAAACATTAATTTTTTAGAAATGAATAGAATAAAATTAGTGCTAGAAGACAAAGGATTAACACAGATTTGGTTAGCAGAAAAATTGGGAAAAAGTTATAATATGGTCAACTCCTATGTTCAAAACAGAAGGCAGCCAAGTATTGTGCAATTATACCAAATTGCTTTATTGTTAAATGTTGAAGCCAAAGATCTATTGGAAGAAAATAAAAAAATTCTAAACTAGATGGCAGATAACAAAATAAAATATAGCACCGCTTTTACGGCAGGAGCATTATTACTTAGAGAGACCGAAGCTTTTATAACTGAAATAAAAGACTTTGAGGCATTTCTAAATGGTAATGAAAATATTGATATAAATGTAATTCCCGTAAATTCAGAAAGCTCAAAAAAGAGATTGAAAAACGAAATTGAAAAAAGACTTTTGGCTATAGATAATGAAAATCTCTTGCATCAATTTTCCTCTTACGATAAAAATGGAAAGAACTTGATCCTTTTCTATGGTATATGCAAATGCTATCCCATAATCAAACACTTTATGTTGGAAATGGTATTAAGCAAATGGAAAAATCTTGATGTTGAATTAGAGGTCAATGACTTATCAAACTTCATATACAGAAAAAGGGATTTCCATCCAGAACTAGAAAAAATAACCGATAAAACGATTTACAAATGTGGTCAGGTTGTTTTAAAAATGCTAAAAGATTTAGGATTACTGAATAAAAACAAACTTCATAAAATAATAATCAACAAAGAGGTACTTAGAAACATTGTCTCAATTGGGGATAACTGGTTTTTAGATGTGATTTTACTAAATGAAACTGAAAAACAAGAAATTTAATGATGTTAAACAGCAATAAATTATACGAGTTGATGGCAGATAAAGGGTTCCAAGAGCCAAGAACTGGAAACCTTTTCTTTCCTGCATATATCTATACCTACGACCCTGCTCTCGAATATGAAATGCGTAGGGAAATAAATCTATTAATTGAAAAATTAAAAAGACCCAACCATTATCTGGATTCCTTGGTTATAAACATGTACGAAGAACTGATTGATTTCTTAAAAAACGAACAATTTGCTGGAAGTGCACTTTTTGATCTGATCCTTGAAAAAGAGAAAGAAGACCCTGAAGAAGCTTCGGATTGGGTAATCGATGAGATCAATGAAGGGAAATTTTATGAAAATTTCACAAAAAAAGTAAAAGACCATTTTGGAGAAAACAACGAAAAGAAAGTATATCTGATTTTATATGGATTTGGTAGTACTTACCCTTATATAAGATCATCCGATTTTCTAAAAAAAACAGAACAACTTATCAAAGAATTCAAAGTAATCGTGTTTTATCCTGGGGATTACACAAACAACAATTATAACCTTTTTGGTTTCCTAAACGATGACAACCTGTATAGAGCCAACCACCTTAACAATCTTATAGCAACAGAATAATATCCTATGATAACAATTGAAACCCTTTACGAAAAAGAAATAGATCGAAGAATTAATCCAGCGGTTGTAGTAAGTGAAATGGAAGAATATTTCATCAAACAAGAAATTGAAGAATATGTTTTCACACAAGGTATTACCAAAAATGTCTATAAGTTCTTAGACGCCGTTGCCAACAGAAAAGAAGGTAAAACAGGAGTTTGGATCAGTGGCTATTATGGTAGCGGTAAATCGCACTTCATCAAATACCTCTTTTATTGCTTGAACAAAAAACACAGAGAAAATGCCTTCATAAAATTCAACGAAGCAGTTAACGATCTAGGAGCATTGGAAGAACCAAATCCGAATCAATTAGCATCATTATTAAAGAAAATGGATGTCTTGGAAATCGAGGAAATTATGTTCAACATAGACGCGGTTTCTGGTAATGAAGATGAAAAAGATCGTATCACTAAGGTACTTCTCAACCAACTTAACAATTTTAGGGGATACAATAACACCAATATTGCGTTAGCGCTGTATTTAGAAAAGCCCTTGCAAGAGTTAGGTAAATTAGAGCTCTTTGGAGAAAAAATAAAACTAGCTTTTAACGAAGATTGGTCGGGTAACCAATTACGTTTTACACGGATGTCTTTGAAAAAGGTATTAGATATTGCTAAAGACTGTAATTCTGAATTTGATACAGAGTCATTAAGAAGCACGATTCAAGATCGAAATCAAGATTATACAATTGAATTTTTGATAGCTGAATTTCAGGATTTTCTGAATGGTAAACCAGACAGTTACCGTTTAATTTTCTTGTTGGATGAAGTGTCTCAATACATAGGTTCCAACACGGCGCTTTTATTAAACCTGCAAACGATTATAGAAGAAATTGGAAGCAAAATTGGAAATAAAGTTTGGGTAGTATGTACGGCTCAACAAGAACTTTCCAATTTGATAAACAATACAGATGATAAAACAGAAGACTTTGGAAAAATTCTAGGTCGTTTTGAAACTATTATTTCTTTGGAAAGTCAAGATGCAACATACATTACAAAGAAAAGAATATTAGAGAAAAAAGCGTCAGGTATTGGCATATTGTCTGATTATTATAAAAATAATAAAGGGGCTATTGAAAATCAATTTGTTTTCAACCATGACCTATATGAAAATTATATAGGCAAGGATGATTTTACGTTAACCTATCCTTTCATTCCTTATCAATTTCGATTGATATCAGATGTATTTGAAAGTTTCAGTAACGTAGGCTATGTAGGACAAGGTGTGAAAAATACCGAAAGGGCGATTTTGGGAATTACGCACTATACCGCTAATTTGTGTAAAGACAATGAGGTAGGTTATTTTGTTCCTTTCGATTTGTTTTTCAATGATCAGTTTGATAAAAACTTAACCTTTATTGCCCGAAGTATTCTGGACAGAGCCTATAACATAAACGAAGTCAAAGAAAGTGAATTTGCAAAAAGAGTGGTCAACACCTTGTTTATGGTTTCTAATCTTGGCGAAAGCCATAGAGTGAATTTCCCTGCTACAGTAGAGAATATGGCTTTATTGTTAATGAAGGCGGTAGACACTCCCAAACTAGAAATTCAAAAACAAGTTACCCAGATATTAGATTTGTTGGTAGATAAAAATATCATTCAGGTAAGCGAAGGAAAATACCGTTTTCTTAAGGACGATGAAATTGATGTAGCCCAACAAATAAAACATACAGCAATTAACAGTGACGACAAACTCAAATATTTTTATGATGATGTCATCCAAAAAACAATCAAACCAAACCCTGATATTAAATTCTTTGGTAACCATAATTTCAAATCAGCAATAGCAATTGATGATAAGGAAATGATACGCAATGGGGATTTTAAAATACGCTTTACTGTTTTTGATATTACGGATATTCAACAACTGGCACACACCAGTCCATCCAATGATTTAGTGATTGCCATCAGTGAGTGGCTAAACACCGATACCGATTTAAAAAACAAAATATTGGATTATGTTCGGGTGCAAAAATTCATCGCACTAAATTCATCATCTGCCAAAGGACCAAGAGTTGAAACACTTAATAATTTCAGAAATAATAACATTATATTATTGGGCGAAATTAAATTACGTTTCGAAAATAAGTTTTTGACAACAAGTGTCATATCCAATCAACAAATTATAAGCAGCGATCAATTAAACGGTAATACAACAGCGGCACGTTTTGAAGATATGATTAAAAAGCATTTAGAAGAAACGTATAGAAAACATGGGTTAAGTAATACCTATGCGAGTTCTAATGCTGAATTAATCACCAATGCAAAATCAAAACAGACAAAAACCAATACTGGTTTAGATCCTGCCGAAGAAGAATTGTCTACCAAATTAAACCTTATGGGTGAAAACCCTAATGTGGGTGATGTGGTTAAGAACTTCGAAAAAGCACCTTATGGATGGAAAGACGTCGCGACTTTAGACATACTGCTCAAAATTGCCCAAAAAGGAATCAAACATTTTGAATGGAAAAATGACGGTATCGATTTGGTTCAATATGCAGACAAAGCTTTGAATAGCAGAGAAAGAGATTCCATCGCAATTTTAAATCAAAAGGCACACTCCCAAGAAGAAATCAACGACTTTATTCATGCAGTGAATCATGAAATTTTCGCCGAAAATGTAATTGCAGCGGCTACCTCTGATTTTAAAGAAGCGGTAGAGCAGCTAAAAGCAATATTGTCCAAGAAATTATTGGAAGTCAACAAAATCAAGGAAGAATATGAGACGTATACTTTTGGAAATCATATCAAAAAATTCCAAAAAGGATTAACAGACTTGTTTATGGCCAGAGATCAGGAACAGGTCTTAGAATTAATAAAACAAAATAAAAATGCCTTAAAAACAGATCGTGATCAATACATGTATGTAGTAGAATTTATTGATCATAATCTAAAAACCTATGAACAAATCAAAGAGTTCATTGGCGGAAATAAAAACAACTTTAGCGCACTCGATGAGGTAGAACAAGTTACTGCACATAATTTGCTTGATTATATCCAGAATGACAAAGAACCTTGGGACAGTTTGCCTCAAATGAAAAAGGCATACAAAGAAATCCATGACGCATTAAAAAGCAAAATCAAAGATTTACGTACCGAAACCGTAAAAATGTACGAGCTTGTCTTTAGTGAAATCGAGCAACATAAAATTAAATTAGGCATTACAGAAGCAAACCTTACTGCGGATCCAAGTTTTATCAATAGAATTGAAAAAGAGAAAAACTACAGCCAATTAGAGGTGTATAATGTGAAAATAAATGATTTTAGAGCAGAAAACTTTAAGGTCATAGAAGATTTCAAAGCCAAGGCCGAAGCTAAAAAATCAGGTAAAGACTATCATCAAAGTGTAATCATCAGTGTGGCTAATGAAATGCCGCCAACAACCATTGAAACACCTGAACAACTGGAAGTTTACATAAGTAAATTACGAGAAAGACTTATGGTAAAACTAGCTAAAAATCAAAAAATATTCCTCAACTAATTAGCAAGGGTAAAGTATTAATGGTTAATGTTAAATAAATGAGAGAGAATATTATTAAAACAAAGAGTTTTGGCTTTGCAATTCAAATTGTCAATTTGAACAAACAACTTTGTTTGGAACAAAAAGAATTCGTCCTTTCTAAACAAATCTTACTTTCAGGAACATCTGTTGGAGCAATGGTAAGAGAAGCGGAACATGCAGAAAGTAAAGCCGATTTCATCCATAAAAATGCAATTGTTCAAAAAGAGGTCAACGAAACTATTTATTGGTTAGAACTTTTAGTTGCTACGAATTACATTTCAAAAAAACTTTTTGAGGAACTCAATTTCAAAGCAATTGAACTCATCAAAATGCTTACCAGCATCATAAAAACTGCCAAAGGACTTAATAAACCCTAATCATGAAACATTAACATTTAATCACTAACAGCTAACCATTAATAATTAATCATTAACAATTACATTTTGAATACAAATAACATAAAATCATTTGCAAAACAAGCACGCCTTTTGTTGATGGAAGGTGTAAAACAACGTTTACTATATTGGGGTTTTGATGCAAATGGAAACAGTAATGAAAATCTGGAAACTACAACTGGTGGATATATTTTTAGAGGTCAAATTTTCAATGATGAAAGCGTACCACCAAAATGGCAAAAATTAAAGACCAGACTAACCAGCAAACAAGCTGTTCAGGACACCATTGAAGAAGCTGCATACACTTGGTTCAATCGACTTATGGCTATTAAAATTCTGGAAAAAAGAGGTTATATGCAACCTGCTTTAGAATATGTTCCGGATCTGAAAACGCCCATATTGGTACAAAATGCTAAAAGAGGGCAGCACCAGCTGAAGCAACAAAAGTACATTGACTTATTGCAACAATATTTGTTAGACGATCAGGAAGAACAAGCATTGAGTTTATTGTTAACGCGTTTATGCAACAACAACACATTAGTACACGATGTGTTCGGGCATATTGATGATTATACTGAAATTCTGTTACCCAACAACCTTTTGCAACGTAACGGCATCATCGACTTGTTGAACAGCGATCAAATTCCTGATGAAGATTACAAAGAAGTAGAACTCATAGGTTGGTTATACCAATTCTACATTTCCGACAAAAAAGACGAAGTTTTCAAGGGCTTCAAAGCCAATAAAAAAGCCAGACCCGAAGACATTCCGGCGGCAACACAAATCTTTACACCCAAGTGGATTGTAAAATACATGGTCGAAAACACCGTGGGAAAAATCTACCTCGACTTCGACAAAACCTCTTCTCTAAAACCAGAGATGAAATACCTCCTCGAAAGTCATTGCGAGGAACGAAGCAATCCCATTAACAATTCACAATTAACCATTAATAATTTAGAGGAGCTTACATTAATTGATCCAGCTTCAGGGAGCGGACATATTCTGGTAACCGGTTTCGACCTATTATTCAAAATGTACCGCGAACAGGGCTACACCGCCAAAAATTCCGTAATCAGCATTTTACAAAACAACCTATATGGCTTAGATATTGACGACCGTGCCATGCAATTGGCGCGTTTTGCCGTATTATTAAAAGCTGCAGAATTCTATCCTGAAATAATAAATGCTACAGAAAATAATGCCCTTTTATTACCGCATATTTACAGTTTCCCGGAAACCCACCATTTTCAACTCGATGATTTACAAAGTTTCTTAACACCTCAAGGTGCAGGCTTTGTAGCCGAACTTAAAGAAGCATTACTTTTATTAAACCAAGGAAAAAACATTGGCGCAGCCCTAAAAATAGCACTTTCGCCAGAAGCCCATGATTTTATAGCTAAACAATACCAAAACTGGTTTACCCTACACCAAGCAGGAACTTTAGACTTTTTGCAACAGGATTTGTGGAACTATCTGAAACCGTTTTTAGAAGTATTGTTGGTACTGACCAGGAAATACACAGCGGTAGTAGCAAACCCACCTTACATGGGGCAAAAAAGCATGAATGCCGAGTTAAAAAACTACGTAAACGACAATTATCCTTTATCTAAATCCGACTTGTTTGCCGTGTTCATGGAAGTTTGTTTGTCTATGAATGTGCCTACAGGTTTGATGGGAATGATAAACCAACATTCATGGATGTTTTTATCATCGTATGAAAAATTACGAGAGCACATTATATTAAATTATGGAATTGTAAACATGTTGCACCTAGGACCACGAGCATTTGAAGAGCTAAGTGGCGAAGTGGTACAATCGACAGCTTTTGTTTTAGAAAATGGGAAAAGAATTAAAGATGGTACGTATGTTAGATTGGTTGATTACAAAAACAACAGTTTGAAAGAAACCAAGTTTCTTGCCGAAAAAAAACGTTACCAAAATATTCTGCAACAAAATTTCGAGAAAATACCTGGAAGTCCATTGTCATACTGGATTAAAAATAAAACTGTTAGTCTATTTGTTGATAGTTTAAAAATTGAAGATTATTGTGAAACGAGAATTGGCCTAGTTACTGGTGATAATGAATACTACATAAAAAATTGGTATGAAGTTAATATTATAAATTGCTTTTTTAACTGTATTACAGCTGAAGAATCTAAGAATTCCAATAAAAAATGGTATCCACAAATTAAAGGTGGTGATTTTAGAAGATGGTATGGTAATTACTTAACGATAATTAATTGGAGTAATGATGGTGAAGAAATGAAAACCAAATTACATGAAAATGGAAAAAGGTTACTTGCCCATAATTTCAATAGTGATTATCAATTATGCGGTGAAGGAATATGTTGGACTAAAATATCATCAGGGGGATTTTCCGTAAGGCATCAAGAAGTTGGCTATATATTTAATGATGCTAGTGCCAGTGCATTTCCTTTCAATAATGATATCTCATATAAATATTTACTTGGCTTTCTTAATTCAAGGGTAGCCTTACACTTTTTAAAAACAATTAATCCAACTCTGAATATTCTACCTGGTAATATTTCAAAAATTCCATTGTTGCTTAAAAAAAACAATATAATTGAAAATATTGTAGAAATAACGAGATCTATTTCCAAAAAAGATTGGGATTCAAGAGAAACCTCATGGGATTTAGAACAATCACCCTTATTCAATGAAAGTATATCACTAAAAGCAGCTTACGAAAAATGGCAGGATAACGCAACCCAAGATTTCTTTCAGTTGCATGAAAACGAGGAAGAACTCAATCGTATTTTTATAGATATTTATGGCTTGCAAGAAGAGTTAATCCCAGAGGTGGCGTTAAAAGACATTACCATATTGCAAGAAGAACTAGACCGCAATCAATTGTTAATGAATAATGATCAATTGTTAACGAGCTACAAAAAATGGAAAAAAGACAATAATGATCAAAGGCTAAAGGTTAATGAAAATGATAATAATTTACCATTAACAATTAACCATTATTGTAATCTGCCTATCAAGAAAGACGAAGTAATCAGTCAATTCATCAGTTACAGCATCGGTTTATTTATGGGGCGCTACCGCTTAGACAAAACGGGCTTACATATCGCGCATCCAAACCCAACCGAGGAAGAGTTAGCGTGCTATGAAGTGTCATTACAAGGCATAACGCAATCCGTTGAAATTGAAGAAGATGCCATAATTCCTCTTATGGGTAGTGAATGCGCTTTCCCGGATGATGCTTTGGTGCGAGTAAAAAACTTAGTTCACAACCTTTGGGGCGAAGAAACCCTAACGGAAAACTTGAACTTCATCAACGAATGTCTAGGTAGCGATCTAGACAAATACCTCAACGAACAATTCTGGAAAGATCATACTAGCCGTTACAAAAAGAAACCTATTTATTGGCTGTTTTGTTCTAATCCTAAAAAACCGCAAGCATCAGCTTTCAAAGTTTTGGTGTATATGCACCGTATGGATAAGTATACCGTGAGTAAAATACAACGCCAATACCTCCACCCGCACCAGGAATGGATCAAAAACGAAATTGAAAAAGCAATAGCCAACGAAAGCAACTTGAGTAAAAATGAACTCAAACGTCTGGAAAAACTCCGTTCTTGGGAACTAGAATGTAGGGATTACAATGAAGTTTTAAAAACATTGGCATTGCAACCCACTAGCTTTGATTTAGACGATGGGGTGACTGTGAATTATGAGAAATTTGAAGGAGCTGTGGCCAAAATATAATAAATAAAAAAAAACAATTAAAAAAATATAAAAATATACATGGAAGCAAAAACAACAATTGCAGAGATATTAAATGGAACTAATAAAATAATCGTTCCTAGCTATCAAAGAGCCTACGCTTGGGAGATACCAAAAGAGAATAGAAATCGTGCAACACAAATTGATGTTTTTGTTCAAGACTTAGAAAATTATTTAAATAGTAAATCAGCATCTCCGTACTACTTTGGACACTTTTTATTCGAAAGGAAAGGAGATTATTTGTTCAATATCATTGATGGTCAGCAAAGGCTAACATCCATTGCTATTTTCCTTTCAGCTATATTCAAATCACTAAGAGAGAAAAGAGAGTTAACTGAAAAAGAAGAAGTTCTATTTGAAAATACTATAAAAAGAAGAAGTACCATTCATTTCGAAACCGTTGACTATGATAATTTGCTTTTCAAGGATTATGTAGTTAATCAAGACAAAAAAGATACAAACGGTATTGAAACAGAATCCGGTAAGCGTATCGTAGCCGCTTTTGATTATTTCAATAATTTATTAAAAGATAAAAACGAGGACTATTGTACACAAATATTGACAGCAGTTACTACAGCCGTTTGTACGACTCATGAAGTGGCAAATGAATCAGAGGCCATCCAAATGTTTATTTTTCAAAACAACAGAGGAAAACAGCCAACTAATCTTGAAATTATAAAAGCGCAATTCATGTACCAAGTTCATCTATATGGTGGTGACGAGAAGGAAGAAATAATTAAAGATATAAAAGAGCGTTTTGAAAAAATATACAAATCTATTTCTTCAATTGAATATAAAATTAGTGAAGACGATGTCTTGACATATACATTAAGAGTGCACTTCAACTCACTATGGGAAACCAATGCTATTATTAGAGTAAACGAAGAATTAACAAAAAACAATGGTATTGAATTTGTCAAAGAGTTTACAAAAAGCTTGGCGATCAGTTTTGAACACCTCACAAGATTTTTTGGAAAAGATGAAAGAGAAAATATCGACATTCATTCCTTAATTACTTTGGGTGGAATAGGCATAGCTGTTCCTTTTATTTTAAAAGCCTACCGTTTTGGTTTACCTACTACAACAATAGCTGAATTATGTAGAAATTTTGAAGCATTAGTGTTAAGAAATAGATTAATTGGAACAAAAGCAGTAATTACATCAAGATTAAATAGTGTTTATAATGAATTTACAATTAATAATCCAAACATTCACCCCATAGTTAGCAGATTAAATCATCTGAAAAACACAAATGATGGGTGGTGGAATTATTGGAATAATAATGAATTAGAGAGGTCAATTCAGGGCAAAGTAGACCATAAGGCTGCAAAATTCATTTTATGGAAATATGAAACCCATTTAGAAACTAAAGGAAACAAAGGGTATGTTACCTCAAGATTTGATAAAGTTTTTAGTCCAGAATTAGAACATATTGCACCAAGCACAGAGCCAAAAATAAAGCCTCACGGATATGGTGTTTATAATGAAGAATTTAGAAACCAATATCAAAACTGTTTAGGAAATTACTTACTACTTTCAAAATCTCATAATTGTAGTATTAGTAATGACGTTTTTGATAAAAAATTAAAGACCTATACTGATTTGAAACAACATAATGAAATTAGTCAATTTGTTTCTGAAACAAAGTTATGGGACAATGAAGCCATTTCAAAAAGGAAAACGAAAATTGTAGAATTTGTCATGGATAATTTTTAAAATTGGATATGGAAGATTTTAATGAGTTAGAGTGGATAAATAATTTTTTTGACAATACAATTGATCTCCAAGGTCAGGGCATTGAACGTATTAAAAACTTTGCTTTATTTTGGAATATGTTTGAAAATTTTGCTTGCGGGAATTTTGCTAATGTTCAAAAGATAGAAAGTTTTGTTGTGAATTTAAATGACAGGACTGCAATTTCTAATGAATTAGTAAATCCTTATTTAAAGTATTTTATTGATAGATATAGTCAAAATGGTGAAATAAATATTGAAGGATTGCAATTCAGGACTTTTGCATCTGACATAAGAGCAAAAGAAAAAATACGAAAGGTTTTAATAAGAGAAGTTACGACCCCACAAGAAATTCTTGAAGCATTATTACTGATTCTTCTACGGTTTAGAAATAATTTATTCCATGGGAATAAACAAATTGTAAACTTAAACAGTCAAATTTCAAATTTCACTCATGCAAACAAACTATTAGGAGAGGTACTTACTCTAATGAAACAAAATTATTTAATTACATTTTAGAAATGACAATACCTGAAATAATGCAGATTGCCAATGAGTATATCAACAACAATACCTTTTTCGAGGTACCTCATCAGTTATTTTTACAACCCAATGGCAGAAGTTTATACAATCAGTTAATACGTCTTGAGATTCAGGCTAATTCGTATGGGGTTTACATTTGGGAAAACACTGAAACAGGAGAAATTGTATATATCGGAATGGCTGGTAAAATAAAAACAAACGGCCAGTTAGGTTCCCATTCTATTGAAAATAGATTAATTGCTACAAGAGGTAAAGTAAATGGTCGAGATGTACTAACTAATGACTATGTATTTAATTATATGCAAAACAACAATGTGAATACATTGACATTTCACATCTTATATACAAACGAGCAAACTCCCCCATCTTACTTAGAATCCGTGCTATTGTATAATTATTACAGTCAAAATGGTGTGTTGCCTAAATTAAATAATGCGTTTTAAAACTATAGTTAAAAATTAATATGGATCTATTCAGTAGTTTAGAAGAAGAAGAAAACAACAATCCTCGTAAAACCAAATTAGGTAATACGAGTATTGATTATGTGCAAGCATCAGGAATTTTAACCGAGGCCAAGGGTTTTATGGGAGCCTATGATTATACCCTAAATCCCTATTCAGGATGCTCTTTTGGTTGCAATTATTGCTATGCAGCCTTCTTTTCGCGTTCTACTGATGACAAAGACAATTGGGGAAAGTGGTTGCGAGTGAAAGAAAATGCACTCCAGTTACTAATGAAAAAAAGAAAAAAACCACTTATAGATAAAACCATTTACATGAGTAGCGTTACAGATCCCTATCAGCCGATAGAAAAGGATTTAGAACTCACTAGGAGCATATTAAAAGAATTAATAGAATACCACAAGGTAAGATTGGTTATTCAAACACGGAGCCCGTTAGCAACGCGAGATATTGATTTATACAAGAAGTTCGAAGTGATACAGGTTAACATGACCGTTACTACAGATAGCGAAGCAGTTCGCAAAGCTTTTGAACCGCATTGTCCTTCTAACAAAGTACGTTTAAAAGCAATACAAGAAATTACTGAAGCTGGTGTGCAAACATGCATTACAATGACACCACTACTACCTGTCGAAAATGCTAAAGAATTCACAGAACAATTATTGGCAACAGGAGTAAAAAAATTCATCGTCCAACCCTTTCATCAAGACAAAGGAAAATTTATTGCAGGTACGGGTGCTGATGCTCGCGACCAAATAAAAAAAATGCAATGGACAGATGAAAAATACAATGACGTCGTGGAAGAATTTAGAAATCAATTACCGTGGTTAGGAGAAGGAAAAAATGGTTTTGCACCAATATAGTATTTAATAAATAACAACTATTTATGAAGGAAGAATTAAAAACTTGGCTGTTATCTCAACAGGACAATCTCGATAAGGTGGTAGCCAATGCTTCCGTTAAATACTATAATGAGAATAAAGCAAAATTAAATTTTCAATACGACTTAAAACAATGTCATATAGAAAGCTATAATTTAATTAGAGGCAAGGACTTATGTTACGATCGTCCCAATACTGCATTTGCTTATACACTGTGGTATCACCCACGCCGAATTAATACGTTTCTTTCTTTCTTCTTAGATAAAGTCATTCAATTCCAGGGTCAAGAGCTCATAGTGTTTGATTTAGGCGCTGGTGCTGGCGCCATTCAATGGAGTTTGGGATTAATTTATGTAGGGCTAAAAAGATTAGGAAAAGCGACACCTAAATTAACGATTGTAAATATCGATTCCAGCCCATTTATGCTCCATTATAATAGGGATTATCTTTGGAAAGAATTTGTACTTTCCTATCCGGAAATTGATGCAGATTTTAGAATTGAATACGAAGTAAATTCATGGAATAACAATCATGGAGTTTCTACAGCCAATAGTATTTTAGCAGCCAGTTATTTATTTGATGATTCCGATAACCAAGTAGAAATAAGCAAAGATTTTTTGAAAATAGTTGATATTTACAAGCCTTCAGCGGTGCTCCTACTGACATCGGAAAAGAAAGCAGCTAAATATTTTCCATTACTAAAGCAAGATTTTTTAAAGTTAAAGTATACCAGTCAAACAATACAATCCTCCCATTTGTTATTTAATAGGACGCTGACGAATATAAATTCAATTCGTGGACAATTAGGAAAAATACTTTCTATTGAAGAGTTAAAACGAAATACCTCTTGGTATGATGCAAGTAATGCTGCAATCATTTTCGAACGACCGCAATTAGCAATGTTCGAGCAAGGAAAACACATTGAAAATATAGATGTATTTCATCCGCCGATAACAATCCGTAGAGAAGTTATCTTGAATGAATTTCAAAAGAAAGCTGCAGAAAATGGCGAAAGACCTACCACTATTATTGGGCCTGCAGGTTGCGGTAAAAGCATCGTAATTACTGAAAAAGTTAAAAATATTGTTGAGGAACATAATTATGATCCAAAACTTCAAATATTAGTGACCACTTTCAACAAATCTTTAATCAAAAAACTATCCGAATGGTTAGTCGATATGTTAGATGAAAATAGATTTTCTATAACCTATGATACTGGATTTAATGGGGCTACTCAGCCTTCATGCATCATCCGCTTTACAGGTTCAAAAATAGCAAACATAAGATTGTTACATTTTGATATGTTACCCAAACATATTGGTAGCGTTTCTTACAGAGGCTTAGTAGATATGAATCAACATAATACCTTATTAAATGAAATCATTCAAGATGTAAAAAAAGAAGAAAATATCACAACGAATTTATACGACAACATACTAAATGCTGATTTTATCTTTGAAGAATACCATCGGGTGATTTATGGTTTACAAGTAGGTATTACAAGGAGTGAAGATGTTTATTTAAATGTATCTAGGATTGGTAGAGGCAATAATCCATCACTGCAAAAAAATAGTGAACGTAGAAAATTAGTGTTTGAATGTCTAAAACGATATGCTACGCGAATGCATAAAGAAGGAATAGAAAGTTTTACCATAAGACGACAATATTTACTTTCACGATTAAATAACAATCAAATCGGTTTCAAATATGATTATATTTTAGTAGATGAATTTCAAGATTGTACTGACGCCGATTTTAAAATATTCTATTCATTAATCAACGATCCAAACAAATTAACTATTGGTGGTGATTTGGCTCAAGCCATTCATCTTGGTTTAGCAGCACGAATTCCAAGAGATAAGAATATGATGACGAGAAAGAATCATAAACTTGAAGGTTCCTATCGATTACCAGTAAGGATTAGTGAATGCATAAGTGGTTTATCGCAAGCAATCAACAAACATTTTAGTAATTCAGAAGGCACTTCTAATATTGTACCATATAAAGGCGCTCCTCCAGGTGCAAGACCTATTGTAGTATATGGTGAATCCGAAGAAGTACTTATTCCTAAAATAGAAAGTATAATCGAGCACTACAAAATTTTTGATCTAAAAAATACCTGTATATTGGAAAGAGATTATAACTTAAGAAATCTGTTATCTCGAAAAGATATAAAGGTAGAGTCGGATTCCATTTTAAGTTTGAAAGGGTTAGAAAAGGAATGTGTTATCTGGTCAACTTATATTCCTTTAGAATTTGAAAAAGAAGCATTTGAATTTGCTTACACTATTATTACGAGGACATCAGGGGTGTTAATCATTGTTATTACTGAACAAACACAAGAGGTGTATAAAAAAGTTTTAGGCCTTTTAAATCAAGAAAGAATCATTTTCTGGGATAAAAATTCGGAAGACAAATTTAAATCCTTTTGCGAAGACTATGTACCGATGGAAATTTTAGATGAAGATGAAGACGAAAACGTTCTTACTGAGATAGTCTTATAAAGTTATTTATTAAATTTTTGATTAAAATTAGCTATATTTGTATGATACATCAGTCATTAAACCATAAATAACTACTTTATGAATGATACACCATACATAAACTGGATAGCAATGAGCGATACAGCTCTGGCGCAAAACATCGGTGCCTTTGTTAAACACCATCGCTTATCGCAGAACAAAACGCAAGAAGAAGTTGCAGGAGCAGCAAATATAAGTCGTTCTACACTCAGCTTACTGGAAAAGGGGGAAACAATAACAGTCCCAACCTTGATTCAAGTATTAAGAGTATTAGATCTTCTTTATATTATGGATGTATTCAAGATACAAGAACAAATAAGTCCTATAGAGTTGGCTAAACTAGATCAGCAAAAAAGACAAAGAGCGAGAAGCAGTGACAATGATTCTAATAAAAAATCAGATTGGTAATGATAACAACGGCATTTGTTAAAATATGGAACGAAACGGTGGGAGCTGTTGCTTGGAATACAGAAACAGGAGTAGCTAGTTTTGAATATGAGGCGAAATTCTTGGCGAAAAATTGGGATTTAGCCCCCTTAAAAATGCCTGCCAATAATGCCCGTGGACGTATTTTTACTTTCACGGAATTAAAAGAAGTAAAAACCTTTAAAGGACTTCCTGGACTGCTGGCAGATGTATTGCCAGATGATTATGGAAATCAATTAATCAACAGTTGGCTGGCCCAAAATGGTCGACCGGAAAACAGTATGAACCCTGTTGAAATGCTTTGCTTTATAGGAACCCGTGGAATGGGTGCGCTGGAATTTGAACCTTCCCAATTTAATGTAAATAAAAGAGCATTTGATATAGAAGTGGATAGCTTGGTAGCCATCTCTCAAAAAATGCTGTACAAAAGAGAAGGTTTTTCAGCCAATCTAAACCAAAACGAGCAAGAAGCTATGATGGACATCCTTAAAATTGGAACCTCAGCTGGTGGTGCACGTCCAAAAGCCATTATTGCCTATAACGAAAAAACGGGACAGGTAAAATCCGGACAAACAAATGCCCCAAAAGGATTCGAGCATTGGTTAATTAAACTTGATACGGTAAGTGATGTGCAGTTTGGTGCAAGTACTGGCTATGGCAGAATTGAAATGGCCTATTATCTTATGGCAAAAGCAGCTGGAATTGATATGATGGAGTGCCGTTTATACGAAGAAAATGGTAGAGCGCATTTCATGACGAAACGTTTTGACAGAGAAGATGGCGATCAAAAACACCACATACAAACGTTATGTGCGATGCAACACTATGACTTTAACCAAATAACGAGTTTTAGTTACGAACAGTTGTTTCAGACCATGCGTTTATTAAAACTGCCATATCCACAAGCGGAACAGTTATACAGAAGAATGGTGTTTAATGTAATAGCAAGAAATTGTGATGATCACACGAAAAACTTTGCATTTCGACTAAAGAAAGAGGGTGATTGGGAACTTTCTCCTGCGTATGATATTTGTTTTGCCTATCGCCCAGATAGTGATTGGGTAAGTCAGCATAACTTAAGTATCAATGGTAAGAGAACCTATATTACAAGAGAAGATTTACTGACAGTAGCAAAATCTATGAATATAAAAAAGGCGAATACCATCATCCAGCAAATTGATCAGGCTGTGAAAAAATGGTACGAATTCGCTGAAGCCGCAAATGTGGAGAATAAAATGAAAGAGAGTATTGGTAGATCACACCTAATTTTATAAGTAAAAAACAATGTTTGCAGACAAAGTAATTCAAACACTTACAGAAAGTGATAAAAATATACTCTTCTATTTTGATACAGATGGATCAAAAAAAGAAGAATTAACCGCTATTGAAGAAGCCGGTATAAAAGTAATAGAAGTAACTCAAAACTATTTTGAGTTAAAATACAAACTGGAAATGGAATGGAATGCCGTAAAAGTACTTCTGTACCATCCTTTTGCAAAACCAGAAGGAAAAAAGGCAAAAAAATATCCATTACTTGATTTACTTGCAGCCAATATAGAACTCAAACTAGATGAGGTTTCTGAATTCATGGCAGCATACAAACTACAGGAATACCATACCAATTTGGTTTCTGACTATTTCAAGCTTTTAAAAATAAAAAGCACTCAAAAAAAATTAGCTCGAATCCTAGATCCTGAAAATTTCAATGAAGATAATTTAAAAAGAGGTATCCTATCAATTGTCCTCGATTTCAACTCGGTAGAAGATCGATTCAATTGTATGAACAAATGGTTAAATCTTTCTTTGGATGAAACCAAATTCAATAAAACAAACGCAACACTAAAGGAATTAGAACTTGATACCCTATTGATAACTTGGTTTAATAATCTACTGGACTCAAAAGAAGACAATTTATCAATTGAGTCGGCCACAAACTGGATTACAAAATTAAAATACAACATAATTGTCGCCAACGTCACTAAAGCAAAGGCAACCGACACCTATACCTCTTTAAAAATAAAACGAGCGGCTGACAGTTACAAACTGCTGAAATTCTTTGAAGAATGGCAAAAAAATCAAGCAACCAATAAAAACATTGACCACATATTCTCAACCTTGGGAAATAAGGTAAATGCATTAGCAATAATAAATTGGTATGGTTCTACCACAGAATACGGATATTATTCTGAAGAGATGCTGGATGCAATTCTAAAAATGCTCTACAGTGAAGTAGGTACGAATGCCTTAAAAACAAAAGAAGAATGTATTCGCTGGAGAAAAGAAGAAGCCATTTCAGAATACATAAAAAATCAAATTAATTTTCTCTATCATGCTGCAGCAATGTATGCCATTTTGGAAAGTTACAAATCATTTCGATTCAACACGGCAGAAGCTTATATCAATGAATATACAACTGAACTCCACAAGGTAGATTACAACTATAGAAAGGCCGTAATCGCATTTGATAATGTGAGAGACCATCTTGAAGAATTTGAACACACTGCACTTCCAGTATTCGAAGCATTAAATAATAAGTACGATCGGTTTTTAATTGAATTCAATAGTGAGTGGCAAAAGTTGTTGGCAGAAAATAATTTTAATTTCCACAACATAGACTGTAAAAAACAATTCAATTTTTTCGAAGACAATTTAAAAGACGTAGATTACAAAATGGCGGTAATAATTTCAGATGCGTTCCGTTACGAATTGGGATTTGAACTTTACAATGATTTATTAGCCGACAGCAAAAACAATTTAACCATACAGCCTTGTCTTGCTTCCATTCCTTCATATACGAATTTAGGGATGACGAATTTATTGCCCCATAAAGGCATTACCGTAGAAAAAGGAGAACAAGACCTAGTCTATAAAATTAATGGCAAACCTACCATCAGTCAATATCGTCAAGCCATATTACAAGAGGTGGTAACAGAAAGTGTTACCATTGACTATGCTGAAATTATAAAGTTTGATCG
The DNA here is from genome assembly GCF_049896525.1 of Flavobacterium sp. DSR3-2. NCBI lineage: Bacteria > Pseudomonadati > Bacteroidota > Flavobacteriia > Flavobacteriales > Flavobacteriaceae > Flavobacterium > Flavobacterium sp. DSR3-2. The sequence goes on along the minus strand of NZ_JAFCUM010000012.1, from coordinate 22,584 downwards.
GGAGAAAGGAAGAAAGTTTTTTATCAAAAATAAATTAGTCTATATCTACCACGATTGGATAGATGCTATTGGGGATAAAAAACGTACCGAACATGAAACTTTAGAAGAGACTTCAAAAGCAGTGGATCAGATAAAACGTCTTATTCAAAAAGTTTATGGCTGGAATATTTCACATGTTTTAGTTACCTCTGACCATGGTTTTTTATACAATCATAATCAATTAAAAGAGAACGATAGAGAAGTACTACCCAAAGGTAAAGGGTATATTAAAGACAATTCACGTTTTGTAATTAGTGATGATTTTATTGGTAAACAAGATGGTTACGTATTGGACATGAAAAACACGACCAATATAGACACTGATCTAAAAATAGCCATACCAAGAGCAATAAACAGATTTCGTAAACAAGGAAACATAGGGGTCCAATTTGTTCATGGTGGCGCAAGCATACAGGAGCTAATTACACCTGTAATAAAATACTATAAACAGAAAAAGGAAACGACAGAGATAGTAACGTTCAAAAGAATTGATAATGTCAATAAAATTGCGACAGGATCCATTAAAGTGACGCTACTCCAAAATGAACCCGTGTCAAATGAATTGAAGAGTCTGGATTGCAATATTGGTTTGTACAATGACAAAGGAGAATTACTTTCAAATGAGGTTAATTTAAGCTGCAATGCAACTTCAAACAATCCGAAAGAAAGGGTATTTGAAGTCATTTTGACATTAAATTCAGCAGGTTCTAAAGCAACTTTTTGTTATTTGAGAGCATTTGACACCAAAGATAAAAACAAACTCAATCCGATAGTTCTAAACGACTTGATCACAATAAGTACTCTAATGGAAATGGATTTCTAAAAAATAAGTTATGCTATTAAAAGAAAAAATAATAAAACATTTTGAAGGAAAAGTGGTTCGTAAAGACCTAACTGCTTTGATAAAAGGAAACAATCCGGTACCAGTATATGTGTTAGAGTACTTATTAGGTCAGTATTGTACGATCGATGATGAGGAGGTGATCCAATCGGGCATCGAAAAAGTTAGAAATATAATACGGGACAATTACGTTCACCGCTCCGATGCTGAAATAGTCAAAGCAAAAATTAGAAATGCAGGAAGCTATAAAATCATTGATAAAGTAAACGTGACTTTAAATGATGGCGAAGCTAATCTGAATGAAGCTGACTTTGCTAATTTAGGAATAAGGAAAGTGCCTGTTTCAGATAAAATGGTAATTGACAATCCTAAATTACTAAGTGGTGGTGGCGTATGGTGTATAGTAACATTAGCCTATTCTCATGAGGACGATATAAAAATGAGATGGATAATTGCCGATTTAAAACCCATTCAAGTTTCGAATGTGAATTTAAACGAATATGTAGAACTTCGTAAAGAATTCTCTGCGGAAGAATGGCTTGATTTATTAATGCATAGCATTGGCTTAAATCCAGAATCGTTTAACAAACGAGATAAATTTATTCAATTATCTCGTTTGATTCCACACGTAGAAAACAACTATAACTTTATAGAACTAGGCCCTAAAGGAACGGGTAAATCACATATATTTTCGGAACTATCGCCACACGGTGTTTTGGTTTCTGGTGGAGACGTATCAAAAGCACGTTTATTTGTGAATAATTCAGCTAAAGGAGCTATTGGTTTAGTTGGCTATTGGGATGTTATCGCATTAGATGAATTTGAGCAAGAAAGAGGCAGTAAACGAACCGATGGTGATTTGGTTAAGATTATGCAAAACTATATGGCAAACCAAAGTTTCAATAGAGGAAAAGAAACTTATCAAGCTACAGCATCGCTTGCTTTTGTGGGGAACACAAAACACAATGTGCCTTACATGTTGAAAAACTCCCATTTATTTGAGTCAATTCCTGATGGATATATAAAAGGAGCCTTCTTAGACCGAATGCACATGTACATTCCAGGTTGGGAAGTGCGTATTTTAAAATCATCCGTATTTTCTAAAGAATATGGCTTTATAGTCGATTATTTGGCCGAGTTATTACGAGAATTACGAAAGTTTGATTTCTCTTCCGTACTCGATGATAAAATCACCTTAGATGGCTCATTAACAACCAGAGATAAAACCGCCATTAGAAAATCAGTTTCTGGAATGGTCAAATTAATCTATCCCGATCAAGTGGTAACTGATGAGGAGCTTTTTGAAATACTGGACTTTTGTATTGAAGGAAGAAAAAGGGTAAAAGACCAACTGTATATCATTGATGAAACATTCAAATCAGAACCTGTTGAATTTAAATATACTATTAGAGCAACGGGAAAAGAAGTATATCCAGAGACTTTAGAGAATTTAAATTATAGAGCTGCTGTACAAGTCAAAGAAGACTTTGATACAGAGCAAACGGATAATGGTACTGCTGCCAAACCAGTATTAGATTTAAAGCCGCATCAAACTATCTTAAAAGACAATCAAACGGGGGTTTCTTATAAAAAATTATTTGCAGATTACTTAAAGGGGGCACAAAACATTACGATCCAGGACCCTTACATAAGAATGCCTTATCAGTTTAAAAACCTATTAGAGTTTTGCATGATGCTCGGGAACAATAAAGCATTAGAGGATGAAATTAATTTGGAAATTGTGACACGGAATGACGAAGCTTATTTAAATGATTCAATAGCCTACTTTGAAGAACTTCAAGAAAGCGTAGCTGAAATAGGAATAAATCTTACTTATAAAATGGAAAACCACCACGATCGTTTTATTGCAGCTGATAATGGATGGAAAATAACTTTAGGCAGAGGATTAGATATATTCGAAAAAATTGAAGGTCGCTTCAATGTAGCTGATATGGATCAGACAAAAAGAAAATGTAAATCGTGTGAGATAACGTATTTGAGGTTTTAAAATAAAAATAAAATTTATTATGAGTACTATTTTCAATCCAATTTCAACAAGTGGTATAGGTTTTAAGTTGGAACATTACATTCAAGCTTCCTATTTATCTTCAATGATTTTAGGGACGCCCGTACCATTTACTGATGGTTTATACATTGAAGAACTTTTATTTCAAGCTAAGCATATAGGTGAAACGGATGATTTAATAGTTAATTTAATTAAAGGAAGTAAAAAGTACAGGCATTATCTTCAAGCAAAAAAGGGTTTTGAAATAAATAAAAACGAAACTTTTGATAAAGTTATTAAAGCAGCATATGATGATTTTGAAAAAAAAGCATTCAACAAAAAGCATGACAAATTCATAGTTTTTACAGATGTTCTATCTAAGACAGATGCCGATGATGCTTTAACAATGTTAGAATGGGGTAGGTTTAGCAATTCTTCAGATGATTTTTTAAAAAAGCTCAGTTTAAATAAAACTAAAAAAAATAAATATACCTATTTTAAAAATTCCCTTAATACAGTAGCTGGAAAAAATTTGGATGATAATCAAATATGGTGTTTCTTAAAATGTTTTTATTTAAGAAGCAATGATTATTTATCTCCGGGAAGCGATGACATAGAAGTACTAAAGTGGTATATAAAACCATACTTAAAAAGTAGTATTACTCCAGAACAGGCCCTTCATAAACTCATCGACTTTATAGTAATAAGTAATCAACATGGGGCAACCTTAAATATTGAGGCTGTACCAGATGAAATAAAAGAATACTTTGAATTAACCTTGACAGATAGAATAAGTCAAGAATTAAATGAACTTTTCAAAAAAAGCTCAAGTTTAATCGATGCTATTGACAATACTATAGGTGATTTCCACCTGATAAGGGATAATTATATTGATCAAATCAATGAAGAGATAAATCAAAGCGATTTTATTATTTTAACAGGTGATGGAGGTGTCGGCAAATCAGCAATCATTAAAGAATATTTAAACTTGGCGTTTAAAAATGGAATAGGCTTTATAAGCATCAAGGCAGATATTCTTGATAAATCATCTCTAGCACAAACATTATCAGAAATAGGAGTACATATCGATATGGAAACCATCATTTCTCAATGTGCTTTTCTTCCACGATTAATTATTTATATCGATAGTTTTGAAAAATTATATGAAAGTAATCATTCAGAGGCATTCATTGAATTACAAAAAAAAATAAAAGGAAGATCAAATATTACCTTATTGGCTACTTGCAGGGAATATGCTTATGAAACATTAAGGAAAAAGTTTAAAATAACTACACAAGAAATCATCAATATTCCAGTACATCCTTTGACAAAAATGGAATTAGACGAAATAGTAAAAGCGAAGCCCCAGCTTAAAAAACTAATTCAAAATCCAAGACTTCATAAAATGTTGTCTTTACCATATTATCTTGACCAAGCTCTGCGTTTGTCAGCTGTACTTACAGAAACAGAAAACATTACGGAAAGCGAATTTAAAGTTGCTATATGGGAACAGGGGGTAGAAAAAAAAGGATCTGGAAGGGTTGGTTACAGTAAAAAAAGAGGATTGGTATTTTCGAAAATTATTTTAAAAAGAGCTATTGAAAAACAATCATACATAACCTGTGACGAAAGTGATTTAGAAATCGCTGAACAATTATATAATGAAGGTTTTTTACTAAAACATTCTAAAAACGAAAGTTATGCACCAAAACATGATATTCTTGAAGATATAGTGGTTGGAAAATTTTTAGATAAGAAATTTGATGAAAAAGAAAATACAAAATCTTTTATAGAGTCTATTGACACTAATCCAGTAATGAGACGTGGTCTAAGAACCTGGGTTCAAGAACTAATTTTGAACCAACCAGATGAAGCAAAAATTTTCTTAAAGGAAACTTTTGAACTATATGCCGGTAGTGCATCAATAATTGATGAATTATTAATCGGTATTCTTGGCTCTGAAGATTGTTATACTTTATTATCCATTAATCAGGAATTAATTTTAGCTGATAATTTAAAACTTTTTTATAGGCTTTTGCACCTATTAAAAGTAGCTTATTCAGTCCAACATTCAGGAGATCCTAAAAGAAATATTAAATGCTTTGGACCAGGATGGGATGCTTCAGTTAGATTTTTAAATGATAATTACTCTATAAACCCTGATGGATTTGATATAATTGTAACCGATTTATTCATGCACTGGACATATCAATATGAAATAGACGAAGAATGTTCTGATTCCTCTAAGGACATTGCCAACTTTTGCTTATTACAATTACAATTTCTAACTCCCTCTCAACTCAATGTAAAAGAGTTGCTTCAAATTTTATTTTTCGTTTTACCATCCGCAGAAAATGAGGTTGTAGATTTTTTGCGACAAGCCATTATTGCTACTAAAACAAAAAAAAATCCTGAAGGCATCCCTGTTAACTTTTACAGCATACTGAATAAAATGTTACTTAAAGAACCTTATAAGTGCAATAAAGTATATAAATACTTTCCAAACGAAATAATCGAACTTGCAAAGAATGGTTGGTACAGTGAGAAGCTACCAACTGAATACTCCTCACATTATCAGGAATCAAGTTTCGGTTTAGTATCATATCCATACGATTATTTTAGTCCAAGTGCCTTACAAACACCTATGAGTTATTTGCTTAAATATAATTTTAAAACTGCACTCGATTTTATCATTGAGATGACAAACAGGGGGATGAAATTTTATGTAAAATCCTCTTATGCACGAAATTTGTCGGAAATAAAAATAATACTTAATGATGGTACTCAAATAACACAACTTGGTAATGAAAGTCTATTTTCGGCATATAGAGGAACTAGTCCAGTTCCTTATTTGATTCAGTCCGTTTTAATGGCTTTAGAAACCAATCTACATAGTAAAGCTTCACAAGGAGAGGATTTATCGGATACTTTCTTACATATAATGAAATCTTCTAATTCTGTATTACTTACCGGTGTTTTTGTATCTGTAGCTATTGCAAATCCATTTTGTTTAGGTAAAGAAATAAACGCTATTCTGAAAATTAAAGTTTTTTTTAATTGGGATATTAATAGATACTCATCTGAATTTGTAGGAATAAACAGTACCGCTATTGGAAACGATCGTTATTATACCTCTGAACGACACCGATCAAATGAGTTAAAACATAGGAAAGAACATCTTGAAACACTAGTTTTTAAACTTCAACTTTACAGGTTAAAAGAAATAAGTTCAATCATTGATACACACTTACAGAATGTTAATCCTAAAGATTTACGGTGGAAACTTGCATTAACAAGAATGGATATTCGAAATACTGAACCAGAAATTATGGTAGATGAAGAAGCTCAAAAAATAGCTTTTGTACCGAAAGCAATTCCAGTTGAAATGCAAAAAATGTTAGATGAAAGTAATAAGGACCAACATCACGATACTAACGCAATGTCAATTTTCATATATAGTGAAAAACTATTTAAAGAAGAATTAGGAGGATCACCATCAATTAATGAATGGAAAGAAAACCTAAAAAAACTACAATCTATTGACCTAGAAAAAGGAGGAAGTTTTATCTCTCCTGAAATTATTTTTGCAACTGCAAGTCTTAAAATTTTTTCAAAAGAATTATTACCATTAGAAAAGGAATTCTGTTTAAAAATTATTTTAAATAAATTAGAAACAGCAATTAATAATTTAAAAAAAGGTGGAAATAGAGCTTTTGATCAGTTAAGTTCTAAAAGCATGTATTACATCTTACCAAAACTACTTTCTAATGAATTTAATGGGTTAGTTGAAATTGATATTATTAAAAGTAATATAATTGATTTATTACTATTGGGTAACAGTGAAATAAAAAAAGAGTTAATTGAAGGCATTAGGCAATGTCTTTGGGATTTAAATCCAGAATTTGCCGAGCAATGTTTTCAGATTTGCTTAAATGATTCATACGGAAGGAGTGTAAATGATAGTGTATACTATCTTCATCCATTACCAGAAGATATAGTAAGTGTGACTGAGAAATTAATCGAAGAAGTAAAAAGTAAACCTGATTTAAAATCTAATGAATTATCAATAATAACGGCGAACAGATCAAAAATTATTGAAGCAATAGAACTAATACCTTACGACTTATTATCCAATCAATATTTTCCTTTCCTTGAATCTATAGTAAACCAATTACCTAATTTTAAAGATTTGGACGACTATGAAGAGAGCGTATTTGTTAATAAATTAGAAGAATTACTTGGTCATTTCTTAATGTCAGAAGCAAATGAAAAGACAACTAGTATGGTTTATAGATTATTGTTTCTTTCCGACACCCATTTAAAATTTGTAATGAATATTTTCAAATGGGTAAATGCCATTGGTCATGATGCAAATTATCCTGATGTTTTATGGAATCATTTTTCAAGTATATGGCAATTCATGTTACATAAAAACGCTAAAATTGCATTTTTTCAAATAATTTTATTAAGCTCTATTGAAAATTACAATAATAGCAGAAAAATTCCTGCTGAAGGAAAAAATAAAGTTATACATAAAACGATTATCTCAAATCCTGCAATTGCTGATTCAAACATAATTTCAAATGTATTTAAATTGCTTTCTGGTATAGGCAGCAGTTATCAACCCGAAAGTTTAAATTGGTTAATGTCAAGTATACCTTTTTATGAAAATTATACTGGTATAATAAACACTGAATCATCAAACTATTTAGAAAAATATGTAACTCAGTTATATGAGAATCATATAGATCATATAAAAGTCAATAAAACTCTACTAAACTATTATATTATGCTTTTAAATGTCTTAATATCATCTGGATCAAGAGAAGCTTTTAGAATTAGAGATATTATTTTATAAATAACTAACATTCTTGTTTATAACTGTTCCCGCTCCCGCCCGAATCCTTTCGGGTGGTTTATTTTCCAATATTAGACAAAATCAAATTTCTTAATCCGAATAATGCCTCAAAACTAAAACTAGCTTTTTTTAAGCAAATCAACAACAAAGAATATTCATTTTCTATTTGTGCTCTGCGAATGCGGGGTAGTATCTTTTTTTTCGGATGATCCGCCGATAAGCGCCAAAGATGTCCTAATACTAAAATAACAGGCACTGGATGGGGTTGCTCCTGACAATACAAATCAAAATAATTCAGTGAAATAAGAAATGAATGGAGTTATTTATTAATTCAATGTAAGAAATAAAAAACAAAACTTTTGCTATATTATATTACATTTGAAATACGTTTATAAAACCAATACTTACTAAATTTATAGGATAGTTATTTTTAAATCCTACAAATTGTATACAAACTGAAAACAGCGAATTATGAATAACGAAAAATGGAGTGAAATTTGTTTTTTATTATCAGATAGTGTAAAACCTGATATTAGCGAAAATGCATTTGAAAAAAATATTATTCAAGCTTTAAGAGTTTTAAATTGGAAACAATTTTTAAATGATTTTGACATACGTCCATCATTTCAAGTGGGAGCTTCCAACAGAATTACCCCAGACTTTGTAATAAAATCAGTCGACCAAAACAAATTATTTGTTATTGAGATCAAGCAGCCAAACATCCCTCTTAATTCAAACTTCCAGCAACAATTATTTTCCTATATGAGATATTTGAAATTAGAGTATGGTATTCTAATTGGGCAAAGCATCCAAATATTCTATGATGGAGATTTGGTCAAACAAGAGGACCCTATTTTGCTTGAAACAATCAAATTTGAGCACAACAATGAAAGAGGTATTGCTTTTGTTGAATTATTTGATAAAGAAAATTTTGATAAGGAAGCATTGAAAGACTTTACTTTAAAATCATTGTCAAAAATCAATCTAAAACAAGATTTTAAAGAACTTACCAATAAAATAGTTTCTGATGATTTCATCGAAAGACTAAATGAATTAATAAAGCAAGATTTTATTAGTGAATACGATGGTGAATTGATTGATTCAGTTCTTGCAGAATTGAGAATAGCAATATTTGAAAAAAACCTAATTAATATTAATTCTAATTCACTAAATAAGCAACATTCCAACCTAGAATTACTGAATTCTTCAAGAACACTTGAAAACATATATGACAAAGATTATACAAAATATTTTTTCAAAGGACAAACTCTCGGTAAAAATCGACTAGTACTAGCAGTAATTAAAAACTACATTGACAAAAATCCAAATACAACTTTTAGTCAATTAAAATCTAGGTTCCCTGACAGTTTGCAAGGTCAAGAAACATTTACAACAGAAAATGCTGCCAAACTAAAAAAATCCAGAAGGAATTTTATTAAGTCAAACGAATTAATTCCTTTAGCTGACGAAACTATTGCAGTAAGTACTCAATGGGGGGTTTTCAATATCAAAATATTTATCGAACATTGCAGACAAATGAACATTGACATAAAAATAGCTCAATAATGTAAAATGGTACTTTTGCTAAAATCACAAATTTTGATATACTGTAGCTTTAGTAAAATTGTCATTTCCCCGATGATTCTTATGCTGATTTCCTAATAAAATTTGGAGAAAAATTTGGTATTGAACTTTAGCTAAATAATTATTCCTTAAAGTTACTAATTGAAGTACTGAGTAATTCCTTACTCGTTCTAATTAACAATATCGCTCACAAAAAAATCGGCACTTATCAGTATTATTAGACAAAGAAAATCTACAGCAGATGTTTTTAACGAGATAATTAAATAGTAATATATTCGAAATTTTTAGATAGATAATTTTATAGATTATGACAATAAATTTAGATGCAAATGTTTCGTTGCAATCAATCTTAATCAAGATTGGTTTTCTTCCAAATGGAGATGGACTTCAATTTGATTTTGGAAATTGTAAACTGAAAGCTATTCAGGGAATCAACCAATATTTTCAAGATGGATTTAATTTTGTAGGTTACTACATAACAGGTAGAAGCGCAGGAGAACTTGACTTTTTTTTACCCCTTCAAGTGGAATCATATGAGCAAGGACTTTCAGTCATAGCGTATTATTTGCGAAACGCAGATTTTAAAAACAAACCCGATTGGTTAAATGAAGGGCTTGCTTTGAGAGAACATTTACCTTGGTTAAAAGAAACTAAGGCATATAATGAAAATCCGAATGCAATTATTGAACACGAATGGTTTCGTGTCTTAGTAAACAAATTAAAGTTGATAATTTCCACTTCAACTAATGAAGATGTAACAACATTTTCTTTTGACGGAATAGTTTTGACAGTGGTTTGCAATAATGAAATTTTTGTTGTCAGTGGTTTAGGTAAGAATTGGCAAAGTATAGCGAAAGTGAAAACAAAATCATTGGAATTCCTCCCAAAGAGAATTCCGGATAGAGATATTCCAGTTTACATTTGGAAAGACAATCTGCATATCGGAAATAGAGTTTTTAAACTTGAGCTGGAAAATAAAAAAGCACTGCCCATTGTTAAACCTTAAAAACAACAAAGACGAATGAAAGAAGCCCGCACTGCTTAAGCCGTCTTGTAAAAGCGAGGGTTCAGTGGTTCTAGGACAGTGTAGTGTTTTATGCAAGCTTTGTGCCCCCGATATCTCCCCCCGCTACCGCACGAATCCTTTCGTGTGGTTTATTTCCAATAATGACTTAAGCTTCTAGCTCGAATCCATTGACAACTTTACTTCTCCTATTTCGGTTAATTTAACAGCCCTGAAACAATAATATTTGACTTTCTATTCCTATTTTTATATTAAAAATGGAAAATCCTTTTGAACTAATTTTAGAAAGACTAGAGCGAATTGAAATTGCAATTGAAAAACTCAATACTCCAGCAAAGAATGACGATGATATCTTATTATCTAGATTAGAAACTTCAAAACTTTTAAAAATAAATTTAACTTCACTCTGGAAACATACAAAAAGTGGAAAGCTAAAAAGTTATGGTATTGGCAATAGAGTTTATTATAAAAAAGATGAGGTATTGAAAAGTTTAACTCGTATAAATTAAAATTTGAAAAAAGTAATTCATAACTTCAATTGTCTTTTTATTAATTTTAAAATCATACATAATGGACAAACAAATTTTACTACACTGTATTGCACCAGAGGAACTAAAGCAATTAATCAAAGAAGTTATAAAAGAAGAATTCGTTGATTTTAAAAAGGATTTGGCAAGCAAAGAATCTGATGTGTTGTTAACCAGATCAGAAACCTGTGAACTATTAAAAATTGACAGTAGCACACTTTGGAGTTGGACTAAGAAAGGAAAAATCACTTGCTATGGTATTGGTGCTAGAAGGTATTATAAAAAAGATGAAATTCTAAAGAGTTTGGTCATTTTAAAACAACTATAATCTTGACTACTTTTAAATTAAAAAATACTCAAATCACCAATCGCACCTGTGCATCTTAGTCTTATGATTTAGAATTCTTTTATTATTATACGTTTCCATAAAATGAACATCTCTATCCCCAAAAACCTTATATTAAATGAATTAAATTTCGAATTTGCCGGTATTGCAAGAGATTGATAAAACATCTTTCAGTAGCGCCTAAATAGTTCACAGTAAAATTTAATTAAAAACACGTTATGGAAACACCCGAAGAAAATAAAAAAATTTCTAGACAGGAATTATACAATTTGGTCTGGTCAAAGCCAATGACAGCATTGGCTAAAGAATACAATATTTCTGATAATGGCCTTCGAAAAATATGTAAAAAACTGAACATTCCATTACCTCAATTAGGGCATTGGCAAAAATTGCAATTCGGTAAAAAAGTAATAATAATCCCTCTGCCGAAAGACTTTAAAGGAGAAGATTGTATAATCCTTAATGAAAGAAAAGAAGAAGACGGTAAGGAGAACGAAGGAGTATCACAATTCCATAAACTACTCAAAGATATTACTAATGATACTACGCTATCATTTAAAGTTCCTGACAAGCTTTCAAACCCTGACAAATTAATTAGTGACGCCAAGGAAAATCTTGCCTCTATAGCCAAAGAAAAATACGCAATCTATAGAGGTATAACAACAACTTCAAATGGTATATTAAGCATAAGTGTAGCTCCAAAAAATTGTAATAGAGCTTTGCGAATTATGGACAAAATAATAAAACTTTTAAAGCAACAAGGCCATAACGTAATAGTCAGGTCCAACACTACAATTGTAGTAATTAAGGGTGAAGAAATTAAAATCAGATTAAGAGAAAAATTAAAAAGAATTATCATAAAAGACGAAAAATATAGTTGGAATAATACAGATTACGTTCCAACAGGTATTTTATCATTTAAAATTGATGTGTATCCTGAAAAAGAATTCAATGATAACACCAATCTAATTTTAGAAGAGCAATTACCAAAAATTTTAACCAAATTAGAATTGGTTTCTCAAAAAATAAAAAGAGATAAAGAGGAAAGAGAAATAAGACATCAGGAATATAGAAAACAGAGAGAAATAGAAGAAGCTATTAAAAAAAGACATGAAAATGAAATTGAAAATTTTAAAAAATTATTGGAGGATTCTGAAAGATGGAAAAAAGCGGTAGATCTGAGAAACTACATCAAAGAAATTGAAAGCGAAGCAATCAAAGACAAGTCCCTCTCCGTGGAAGTCGCACATTGGATAAAATGGGCCAATGCCAAGGCGGATTGGTATGACCCAATAACTATGAAAAAAGACGAATTATTAAATGAAAATGATATTAATGATATTCTAAACCCTAAACAGCCAAACTCTTATTACAGATAGACCCGGAATAACATTTCAGCTGTAGACATCACAGGCAATAAAAAGATTTAAACAAAATAAAAAATTTCCTTACAAAAATAATATTTTTGTTAATGCCCTAAAAATTAACTACTGTAGTTAGTATGATTTTTTTTATAGATTTTGTTTTTGTTTTAAAACTAGCGTCTAATCCAAAAACACCACCCATAACGTTGATTTTAGCAGACAATTCAATTAATGCATTTAACTCGGTAGTGAGTTTCAGCTTCACAGTTCTTGAACCTATTTTTTTTTGATGTTTAGGGTTTCGAAATTCTACTAAATCTACCAAATCAAATTCGTTTTCTAGATTATTATTCTTGATAATTTCCTTAGCCTCATCATATGCTCTAACCCTATCAAAAGATTCAAAATCTTCGTTATCTTCAAAGTTATCTTTAAGTTCATACTCTGCCGCTATTTTTTTTTCAGTTTCTTCTTTAGCTTTAGCACTTATTTCCACAACAGGAACATAGGAAACATCTATGCTCCCTTCCTTTGAAATTGTTTTCTCTTCTATGAATTCCGCGATAGCAGTAAAGTCTTTAGCTCCTAATAAAAAAACGATGTTTTTATATAGACTAATCTTCTTTGCAAACAAATACTCTTCGGCCTTTTCTATTTCAACAAATTTATTTTGTTCAAAAGGACTTTTCAAGAACACTTGTTCCGTGTTTGGTATGAGTCCGATAAATTCGTTCCCTTGAAAAAATTTATTGTGTTCCCATCCATAATCCGCAGAAATAACATCAATCGCTTGTATTTTTTCCCTATTATCTTCCCATTTGTAACTTTTAGATTTTTCATCAGATGTTACCAAAACTACATTGCTGTTTAACAATTTTTTATCCATAAGATATACAAGGTTATTATTATAAAAATTATTCCAATTATTGTTTTAACTTTTTTTTTTATTCTATTTCTATTAATATGTAACTTAATGTTCTCTAAATCAGAAACGAAAAGAGTTCTACTTATTTTGGAGCTAAACGCTCTTAAAACTTTTATAATCTCTTCTGTGTCTTTGCTTTCTATATAAAACATAAATGGAATCAATCTACCTACATCGTCTTTATTTTCAAAGACAGAAGAAATAAAATATCCTACAGTTTTTGGAACAACTCCTTTTTGAACATTGCGTTTAATTACTAGATTATTTTCAATAAAAACGTCAATACAAAGTTTTTGGTAATCCAATAATTCATCAAATAATTCAAAGCTTCCGCCTCTTAAATCACCTATTTTTATTATTTTGCCCTCCGTATCAATAATCGTATTTGGAACAGTAGGATTTTCGTTTTGTGACCACAATATTTTTTTCATAAAAGATTATACAAAAGCTTTTTGATTAAAAAACTTTGTTAAAATTGATTTGCTAGTTAAATCCATTAATACTAAGTTTTCGCTAAATAAACTACTGTATGTTTTATCCTTAACTTTTGCTCTGATAAGGGTTCTTACATTAGACTCATCTATGGTGAATTTATCAAAATAACTTCCAATCAAATAAATTTTCTTGTTATTAATATTTTTCTTTTGAATAAATTGAATTCTTGCATCTACGTCCAACTGCTCTTTCAATTCATTTAGATATTTATATGAATTAAAAACAAAAAAGTAAACATCATAATTCTCATCTAAAAGCATTGGTTCATAATTTTTCCTTATGAATTCTTCACCACCTCCAATATCAACTCCTTTTTTTATTAAACGTGTCTTTCCATTCTCTAACTTATATTCAAATTCATTTAAGGGCCTTATAGTTGTACCAGCACCATAGTTTTCATTTCTTAGATGATTAAAAATAGTTGTCTTTCCAGATTCTTGCATTCCGAAAATTGCAAGCCCTGTTCTCTCTTTGTCAGGAAAAATCTCCTCATAAAGCCATGCAATACCCAACCCAACTAAAATAATCGGCGATAATAAGCCTAATAAAAAACCCTCTCCTATATTCTTTAGTAAACTCATTTTTTTAATTTTTTGTTTGTTTTCTCCATTTATAATATGCTCTAGCGATAAATAGACGATACTCTAGATAATTCTTATTTAGTTCTATTGCTCTTCTGAAATTATATACAGCTAAATTGTAATTCTCTGATTCATAATTTATCATTCCGTCTTCGAAATATTTTAATTCAACCTCGCGACTATCCAACTCCTTTATTTTTTTTAAATCAGACATTGCACCTACGTTGTCATTTAATATTAATCTCACAGCGTATCTAAAATTATAAGCTCTATAAGAATTTGGATTAGCTTCTATTACCATTTTTAGAAATTTTTCTGCTTTTCTATCGTTCCTTTTTCTAAAATGTTTTATTGCAATTCGTGTGAAAATATCTTCCCTATTATTTGTTCTTAGCATCTGTTTTTTTTGCTAAATTTATTTAATTATTTTCTGATCTCTCTAACTGTTTTCTCAATCCCCTCATCCGCTTTTTTTAAATTGGCTAAAGTCAATTTCAAATCAATACCATTAACAACAATGTTTGCTGGATTACTCAACCAATCTTCCATTCGTCGTTTGCCTTTCGATTGGTTGATACATCTTAGTGTAACAGCAACATTTTCGGGGCAGTTAACAACCAAAGCAATCTGTTCGTCCGTTAATACTGCTTTGTATTGGGTATGTACTGCTTCAGAAGACCTAAGGTGTTCGTAATCGTAAGGATCTCCGCCTCGAAGAGTTTTACCTGTGTAAACATCAATATAAAGTGCAATTCCATCGCCACCTCTTATCAGAGCTGCTTGTTGCATAGACACCTTAGTTTTTGTAAAAATCTTATCAATTTCTGTGCGTCTATAGGGTCGGTTAGAATCTATCATTGGGAATGAAGGTTATTTTTTTCAAACATATCACAATAAAAACATAGAGCTTTACGGCTTTCCTCATTCTGATAAAAATAAGTATAATAAAAATCAATCTTTACAGATAGGCACTTCACCTACAACGAGATAGAACACTTTTAAAAATATAAAATTTAGTAAGTGCGAAAAATAATAACTAATTGTAAAAATTAGAATTAAGAATGAACAGTATTTACAACAACATTTTCGTTACAAACATCACGGGCAATCAAGCGGTCTCTCTTCGGTCGTTCCCTTTGTTCCGTTCGGCAGCTCTAGTCGGTCAACCTTACCTATTTATAAGAACATTTCAGGAAAATCAGCAGTTTATTATTTCAATTCATTAGTTAGGTTTCCCTCCGTTCCGCAGGCACTTCACAGCACTACAAAAAACAGCAGCTTGAAAATAAGCCGCTGTTTTTTTGCACTGTTTAGTTCCTCATCTTCACACGTTCACTTCCTGCGTTCGGCAGGGCTATTACATCCACAATACCGCTTCATTCCTTTACACTCCACAGGCTCCGTTACACTGCATTCCAGCAGTATCATGTCTGTCGCCCTTTATTTTTTCAGCGGTTGCTCCTTCGCACAGCCATCGGGGTTGGCGCCGTTCCGTGAAAAACGTCACTTTGCCCTAAATCAAGGAACGCCTCCGGCTGTCTTATATTTATTCCCCGCCGTTTCACGCATGCAGTACTACACTCTACTTCGTCCCGCAAAAGGCGGGACTACACTACGTTCCCGTCCTGCAGCGGCTGTTCGATTGCCGCAACCCCGCCACTGCGCTCCTCATTCATTCCGCTATAATTCCGCTAGCGCTTCATTTTAGCTCCATTCCTTGCGGTGCTTGGGGGTGTTAAATCCTACTTGACAACTATTGTGCATTTTCTTGAAAAGAAAGAGAAAAAAATCCAGCAAATTTAGCATCCATTCCTCACTTCCAGTCGGTCGTTCCTCCCTCCGTTCCCGTTCGTCATTTCTGCTTTTATAGTGGCTTTCTTTTTTTCTCTTTTTTCTTTTCAAAAAAATAAAGTTGAATTTTTTAAACCAATCTACCATGCCGAATTTCATTATTAAAACACACCAAAAAAATGCAGGTTACATAGCAAACCAAATCTTTATTCTTAACAAAGGGTTGAATAGTGGTAAGCCACAAAAAGAACCCTTTATAAATAGTTTTGTGATTCTATTTCAAGAGGAGCAAGATGCTGAAACAGTTTACTGGTTGGCTTATAGTTTGTGGAAAGCAAGATTCTGGCATCAATCATTAGTTGGGTCTGTAATTCCTTTTTTACGAATCAAAGATTTTAAAAAAGATTTTAACTCAAAAGTAAATGAAATGCTGCAGGAACACGAGCTACACAAAAAACAAATTCTGATGTTGAGGTTGTTGGAACAAAAAGAGGACCAACTACACAAGAATATTGTGCTTATTAATCAAATGAGACGAGTAATTTTGTTGAGGTATTTATAAAAATAAAAAAATAAATGAGTTTTATGAGTACATTTGAAATCAATAATCTCGTTTATTGCCCAATATTATTTGAGTAAATTGGAATGATTTTATATCACAAAAATTCAAGGTGAAATTTGTTATCTTGAACACATAAAAGGATTATTTAAGACTGAAAAACTAAATGACAAATAAAGAACTTTATAATTTTGCATATTACTTCCTTTTAGATAAAGAAGGAGTTACAGAAAATCTACTTCAAAAACATTTCCAACCTGAATATAATAAACCTGAAAATATTAATGCTATATTTCAGAGGCTTTGCGAAACTGCGCAAAACAAACAAATGAGTACCAAAGTTATTGGTGGGTCAATAGGAGGTGTCGAAAAATTAGAAAATATCCTTTTTGGGTTCAACCCTAAACATGTCACTGATAATTTCAGAAAAAATGACTCTGAAAAGTTATTAAATAGTATAATTTCAGAACTAAAACCAAAAGGACAAATAAGAAGAACCCCAAGAAGTATTTGGCCTCAATTTTGTCAGTCAGTTATTGATTCTGCATATTTTCTAAACGAATTTAAAAACGCTGAGGCATTTTATAATTGGGCTAATTTTTTTGCTAATGATGAAAAAGCAAAACCAGCATTACCTATGTTGATTAGTATTGAAATTTCAGGAATTGGTTTTCCTTTGGCCTGTGATTTCTTGAAAGAAATCGGTTTCTTAAATTATGGAAAACCCGATATACATCTAAAAGAGATATTTAAACAACTGGATTTGATCGATCCTAATGAAAAATCAATATTAAAACAGGATTATCAGACCCTAAAGGTCATAGATAAAATAGCTATAGATAATAATGTTAGCGCTTTTGTAGTTGATAAAATATTTTGGCTAATTGGCAGTGGAAATTTCTATTTAACAAATATTAATATTGGTAGAAATAGAAACTTATTTATTAAAGAAATTAAAAAACAATTTAAACTATAATACAGATAAATATTATGACTGTTAATCGAGATAAAAAAGTTGACATAAAGCAAACAAACACTCTTCTAATTCAAAAAAAGAAACCTTTGTTTAATGGCGAAAGTTGGCTTGGACACACTAAAGATTGTGGTATTATTGACCACGAATTATTAAAAGGAGCTACTAGAGATGAATTAATAAAAAGAAGTGGTAGAGAGCCAAGCGGAGTTGACGGACACATAAGTCATTTAAAAGCAGAACACGGTCTCACAATTTCAAAAAACAATAATATTTATAAATTGGATTATTTTCATTTGGAGTCAAATAAGACACTCTCTGAAATTGAGTTAAAAAACTTAATGAATATTGACATCGAAAAAGTCTCTAAATACAGTATTGTCCAATTAGAAAATAAAGATGAGATTTTAAAATGGTATTCTATAGGAATTGAAAGTCAAAATAAAGATGGAGAAGATATTACTCCATTGAATGAAAATAAAGATTTTGCCCAGCAAATATTGAATAAAAAGGTAAATGATTATGTGGATTTTGGAACAGGTTTTAAAATCATTAAAATAAAAAAATATTTAAGTAATTAAAAAAGTAACATAATTTATGCATAAAAAAAAGCCTGATCTTGGACATGCCCCAAAAAGTTAGACACTATTTGGGGCATTTTTTATGGAAAAAAAAGTAAAATATGATTATGCATTTAAATTAGAATGTGTAGAATTGGTTTTAAAGAAACATTATTCAGAAGGATATGTTTCAAAATTGAAGCAGATTCCAAGATGGAATATCCGTAAGTGGGTCAGTTTTTATAAGACTTATGGTGAAATTAGTTTATTACCAAGAATAAATCAAAGTTATTCAGCCGAATTTAAGTTAAAAGTACTCAAAATCGTAGAAAGGGAATCTCTTTCATTGATGGAAACAGGAATAAGATTTAATATTCCCAATATTGCTATTGTTTCAAAATGGAAAAAAGATTTTGCTAACTTTGGTATTGAAGGATTACAACCAAAACCTAAAGGCAGAGCGATATCTATGAGTGATTATAAGCGTAAGAAACATAAATCAGACAAACCTTTAACAAGAGAGGAAGAACTCTTAAAAGAGAACGAAAGACTTCGTTGTGAGAATGAATTGCTAAAAAAGTTACAAGCCTTAATTCAAGCCAGGAGAAATCCCAAGCCATAATGGAGTTAAGGCATAAATTTGATTTAGAATTACTTTTAGATCTAACAGAAATGGCACGTAGTAGTTTTTATTATCATCAAAAGCAGAATAAATTACCTGATAAATACAAAGAAATTAAAGAGTTAATTAAAGCCATTTATCAAAGACATAAAGGCCGTTATGGTTACAGAAGAATAACCGATGAACTCCAAAATAGAGCAATGATTATCAATCATAAAACAGTACTTAGATTAATGAAATTACTGGGCTTAAAGAGCATTATTAGAGTGAAAAAATATAAGTCTTACAGAGGTGAAAATGGTAAAATCGCTCCAAATATATTGGAAAGAAATTTTAAAGCAACAGCTCCAAATCAAAAATGGGCTACCGATATAACTGAATTTAATGTATCCGGAAATAAATTGTATTTATCACCTATAATTGACTTGTTTAATCAAGAAATAATAAGTTACGAACTAACAGAACGCCCAGTGTTTAATCAAGTAGTAATGATGCTAAAAAAAGCATTTAAGAAAATACCAAATAACACAAATTTAATGCTTCATTCTGACCAAGGCTGGCAATACCAAATGAGTCATTATCAAAATTTATTAAAAGAAAAAGGTATTATACAAAGTATGTCAAGAAAAGGAAATTGTTTAGACAATGCTATTATCGAAAACTTCTTTGGAATATTAAAATCTGAAATGTTTTATACTCAAAAATTCAAATCTATAAAACAATTAAAACAAGAAATCAATAAGTACATTATTTATTATAACAACGAAAGAATTAAATCAAATTTAAACAAAATGAGCCCGATAAAATATCGAGCTCGTTATTATCAAAATTAATTATAAATTTGTCTAAACTTTTGGGTGCAGTCTATCTCACGACCAGGCTTTCAAATAAATTCGGAAAAAGGTTACCATGCCAAACCCGAATTATTTCTTTTTAAATTTTGTCAATCCTTTTAAAAGGAGCGAAATAATGAAACTAATAATAGCTCCAACTACCGCTAAGATAATCGTTTTTAGAATATCTTCAGAAACAATATTTGGCATCACACTTAATAAAGTTCCGGATGCGGTTCCAATTTGCAAGGTGTTATTTGATTCCATCTCTTGGTAAATTTTGATTGTCTTTTTTCAACCGGTTCACAAGAACCTGCTCTCGCTTGGCCTCATCATCAACAGTGATCTGGCTAATTACCGAAATGACTCCTCCCGCTAGGGCTGCGTAACCAGCGATACTGATAACGGCTACAGGTAACGCTACCGGAGCTGCAATGATACTTCCACTAATGGTTAATAAAGCCAATCCAATACTTCTCAAAACCCCGAAGAACTTCGGGGTAGGTGCTTTTGCACGTTCAACTATATTCATAATTTCTTTACTTTTTTACCTTATCATCCTCAGTGGAGTCGAAGGGTTAGTTTGGATTCTTATTTTCACTTCTTCATTATAGGCCAAAGCTGCATAAACTATAACTTTCATCTTTTCTAACGCTTTTCGGGAAGAGCTCCCCTTCCCTATTCCGGTGTGCAGTGCTACAGGGGCAATACAGCCCAATAATTCCATTTTGGCGTCATTGGCGGGATGGATTAATATCAAATCTCTTCCCGGAACATTTTTCAAATGCAAGTGCCATTGGAACTTGGGGCTAAATCGCTTCTGTAAGATATATTCTCCTTCGGGAATACAAGAAATACGCTTTTGGTTTCCCAACCAGGGCAATTCGATGGTATAACAAACTATTGTGCCGTTCCATTCCAAAACCCCTTGCGTTCCCTCGCGAAAATACGTCCGTTTTAACACCAGGACCATCCTACAATCCGCTTACCTGCGCCAATGCCAATGGATTGTAGGCTCCGTTTTTCAAAGGATACATTCTTCCATTTACCTCTTGATAAAATTCAATTCCCAAAGCCAAAAACAATGGTTTTGTGCTGCCTGGAGTAACTGAATTGATATGATTGATATCGACGGTTTGATTCGAATCCCACGGAAGAATATCCGTTTCCGAAGTCGCAACTACAAAGGTTTCGGCTTCAAAATCAATTTCTGCACCTGCAGATATGATTTTAAAATGCGTGGTTCCGCTTGCGGCCGCAATCATGTTCGCAGGAACAAACGGCACCATATCAACCATTATGTCTCCCGAAGCGCGGTCAATGGTCCCCACAAAAGGAGCAAATAAAGAAGTGCCCAGTTTACCTCTGATATTGAATTCGAAACCGGCAAGCAATTCTGCCTCTCCATCAATCACATTACGCAATCCGCGTTCACTTACCATATCCGCCTGAATGACTTTAATCATAGATTGAGTCAATCGGCTTACCATTCTGCCATCAGCAGAATTAATGAGCAAAGTTCGCATTGCAGTTCGTAACGTTTTACCCGCCTTCCCAGCTCTTCCAAATTCGGCTCCATTCTCGCGGGTTCTTTGGAACGCAGGATCACTTGCTATTCTGCTCGCATCGATGCCGCCTTTTTCGCGCGCTAAATGCCCGTCTTTGGTTTTGTAAAAAGTAATATCTCCGATAGTACCTTTCAATTTAATAATGCCTTTTTGTCTAGCCATAATTCCTAAAATTTAAATTAATTTTTCCTTTAAAATTCCTTCAATCATCATCCTGTTGCAACACTTTTCGATTGATTACAAAGCAAATTTTAAGCTATTAAATCAGATAAAAAAGACGCTGCTGTTCCATATGTCACTTTATGACATAAATGGCAGAAACAGACACAAATACCCTTTTATACGATTCATAAATGGAAGTAAATACAGCTTCTGAAGGAAAGGAAAAATTTATTATTTTTATAGGGTGCTAGAATTGAATCATAGTGGTTCCAAGTATAGCAAAGCCGACCCAAAGCTATAGATAGAGTATGAAAACCCAAAACAAGAGATTGTGCATCTACCCGAAAGACATACAACGCATAACCGGGAAGAGTTATCGTCAAAGCATTAGACTACTTCAAAAAATAAGAAAAGAGCTTAATAAGCTCCAAAATGAGTTTGTGTCAATCGAGGAATTTTGTCAATACACTAGCCTAAAAATTGAACAGGTTGAACCACTGATAATAGGTTAAAATTATGGTGAAGATGTTGAAAGTTTAATCTTTACTAGTTCAGTAAATGATAAGTACAAGTTCATATTTTGACAAATAAGAGTCCATTTTTAGAAGTATTTTTTGTATATTTACATTCATCAGCACAGCTGAAAAACTGTAAAAATTTGAAGGGGCACATGTAGGGGTACATGAATAAAAAAACATTTATAGTACTCTATATATCAACCACATAGGAAAGAAAAACAAATCCCTCTTTCTCCGCTGGTTATTTCAAAAAACCTACCAAAACCCTTTAAATCGTATGATTTAGAGGGTTTTTCGTTTTTTATAATGTGTCAAAATACACATATAGAATCAAAGAACAGTGACCCTATTGGTGACCCTATTTTATTTTCAGCCATTTTCGAGAAAATAGGGTCACTAAATCGGAAGA